>JAFLDG010000111.1 GCA_017302495.1 Burkholderiales bacterium | reverse complement strand
TGCCGGCGCGTGACCTGATCGTCGAGCTGCGGCTGGTGGACCGGGCCACCGTCCTCGAGGGCGAGGCGGCCGGCGGCAGCGTGACCATCGACAGCCGCGGCAACGTGCGCGGCGGCGCCGGCGTCAGCAGCGTCGCGTCGACCGGCGGTTCGAACCGCGGCGTGCAGGCGGTGCGGGTGCGCAATGGCGGCCACGCGCGCATGCAGCTCGTGCAGACGCAGGCGCTGGTCGGCGCGGTGGCCGCCTGGGCCGGCTACCCCCAGGCGCCGCGGCCGTGGCGGCCGCTGCCCGACCGCCGCCCGCTCGAGGCTGCGGGCACGCCCGCCGGCGCACCGCCGCCGGCGCCGCCTGCAGCCGGACCGCCCCCGGGGCAGCCGCCGTCGGGATGGCCACCCGGGCATTCGCCACCGGGATGGCCGCCGCCACAGCCTCCCGCGGCCTGGCCGCCCGGCGCGCCGCCCGGGAACTGGCCGCCAGGTCGACCGCCCGACGGTGGCCCGGGCGGGCCGCCGGGGCAGTGGCCGCCCGGTCAATGGCCGCCGGGTCCGCCGCCCGGCGACTGGCCGGCGGGCCGGCCACCGGGCGATTGGCCGGCGGGCCGGCCACCCGGCGAGTGGCATCCGGGTCATCCGCCGGGGCATTGGCCGCCGCCTCCGCGGCCCGACCCGGGCGCCGGCGGCTCCGTCGTCACCGCCTGGGCCGAATTGGTCGATGGTTTCGAAGTCCGCCCGCGCTGGCCCGGCGGTAGCGCGCCGGTGGCGGTCGAGGTCGGCGCGCGGCGCACGGCCGGCGCCGCCGGCAGCAACACGCCGCCGCCGCGCATCGACATCTACACCACCGTGCAGGCGCCGCTCGGCGAATGGATCGAGCTGGCGCAGGTGCAGCGCGGGTCGCGCGCGACTTTGTCCGCCGGCGCGTCGACCATCGGCACCCAACGGCAGATGCAACTGCAACTGCGGGTCAGGCCGGCCGACTAATGCCGCCCCGGGGGCGGCAGCGTCGGCCGCAGCGCGGGCGGCCGGCGCCGGGGGCGACCGCGGCCGGCTACAGCGCTTCCAGCACGACCGGCAGCCCGTCGCGCGGCTTGGCGATCGGCACCAGCTGGTACGGCATCCGGTAGCCGTCGGCCACGCGCCAGCGCCAGCGCCGCAGCAGCTGGTGCATCACGCTCTTGACCTCCATGTCGGCGAAGTGCTGGCCGATGCACAGGTGCGCGCCGCCGCCGAAGGGCACATAGGCGTAGGCATGGCGCTTGTGCTCGGCGCGCTCCGGCGCGAAGCGTTCGGGGTCGAAGTCGTGCGGGTTCGTCCAGATCGACGGCATGTGGTGCGTGTGGATCGGCGAGATGCCCACCGGCGTGCCCTTGGGGATCCGGTAGCCGCCGAAGCTGCAGTCGCGCGCCGCCTTGCGCGGGATCGAGGTCAGCGGAGGGTACAGGCGCAGCGCCTCCTTCATCACCCACTCGGTGCGCTCGCGGCCGGCCAGGTCGGCGAAGGCGAGGTGGTCGGCCGGCAGCGCCTGCGCATCGGCGCGCAGCCGCTCCTGCCACTCGGGGTGGCGGGCGAGGCAGTAGACCATCGTCGTCAGCGCCGAGGTCGTGGTGTCGTGCGCCGCCATCATCAGGAAGATCATGTGGTCCACGACCTCGTCGTCGCTGAAGCGCTCGCCGTCCTCGTCGCGCGCCTGGCACAGCTGGCTGAACAGGTCCGGGCCTTCCGCGGCGCGCTTCCCGGCGATGCGCGAGCGCATCAGCGTTGCCAGCCAGCGCCGCGCGCGCACGCCGCGCCACATCGCGAACGGCGGCACCGGCCGGCGCAGCAGCGCGAGCGAGGCCTCGACCGTGTCGATGAACGCGCGGTTCATCCGGTCGGCCTCGGGGCCGAGCGCCATGCCCATGAACACGCGCGCGGCGATGTCGAGCGTCAGCGCCTTCAGCCGCGGGAACATGCGCATCGGGCCTGCCGGCCAGCCGGCGAGCGCCTGCTCGATCACCGGCCCCATGGCCTGCACGTAGCGCTCCATCGCCGCGCGCTTGAAGGCGCCCTGCATGATGCGGCGGTGGTGGCGGTGCTGCGGGTCGTCCATCGCCATGATCGCGCCCGGGAAGACGGCGTCGATCCAGTAGGTCCAGCCGCCGCGGCTCGAGAAGTTGCCGTCGCGGTCGTGGAGCACGAACTGGTTCGCCTCGGGCCCGAGCAGCGTCAGCGTCTCGAAGAAGGTGCGCGAGCGCACCGCGTTGCCGTGCACCTCGAGCGATCGCGCGTTCGCGAGCGGGTCGCGCAGGAACTTCGGCAGGTTGCCGACCAGCGGCAGGCCCTTGACGAGCGGGATGCGGTCGTAGGGCAGCAGCGGCGGCGGCAGGTTCGGCAGCGAGCCGGCGGTCATCGGGGGGTCACTCCTTCCACTTGATCGAGCAGCCGATGCTCGGCTGCTGCTCGTCCGGCCCGGTGCCGGTGCGCGCGACCTGCCGCATCGCTTCGTAGAGCTCGCGCCGCGTGTCGGGCGCCGCCGGCTGGCGGCCCGACGCGTCGAGGCGGCCGCGGTACTGCAGCCGGCGCTCGCGGTCGAAGCCGAAGAAGTCCGGCGTGCACACCGCGCCGTAGGCTCGCGCCACTGCCTGCGACTCGTCGTGCAGGTACGGGAAGTCGAAGCCGTGCCGCTCGGCGAAGGCCTGCATGCGGTCGAACGAGTCCTCGGGGTAGGCGGCGGCGTCGTTGCTGCTGATCGCGACGAAGCCGACGCCGGCCTCGCGCAGCGCGCGCGCCTCGCGCACGATGCGATCGACCACCGCCTGCACGTACGGGCAATGGTTGCAGATGAAGGCGACGACGAGGCCGTCGGGGCCGGCGGCGTCGGCGTAAGCCCAGCGCCGGCCGTCGGTGCCGGGCAGGTCGAAGTCGGGCGCGGACAGGCCGCGCTGCAGCGGGTCGGAGGTGGCGGCCATCGGCTGGTCTCCCCGGGGTGGTGGCGGTGGCGCCGCAGTCTATGCAAGCGCGGCCAGGCGCACGGCGCGCCGGGGCTTCGAGCCGGAGCCGGGATTCACCGTCCCTTCGGCCACAGCGCCCACCAGCGCAGCGGTTGCTTCATGCGCCCGGCCTGCGCCTCGGCCTCGGCGCCCCAACCCCAGAAGTAGTCGGCGCGCACCGCGCCGGTGATCGCGCTGCCGGTGTCCTGGGCCGCCACCAGCCGCTGCAGCGGCCGGCTGCTGAAGGGTTCGGTCGCGTCGATCCACAGCAGCGTGCCGTACGGCACGCTGAGCGGATCCACCGCCACCGAGCGGCCCGGCGTCAGCGCCACGCCCATCGCGCCGCGCGGGCCCACGCCCGGGTCGGGCAGCGGCTCCTCGCGGAAGAACACGACACGCGGGTTGCTCCACAGCAGCTCGTTCACGCGCTGCGGGTAACGCCGCGCCCAGTCCTTGATCGCCGGCCAGTTTGCGCCGTCGGGCTTCAGCTGGCCCTGGTCGATCAGCCAGCGGCCGACGCTGGCGTAGGGCTGGTCGTTCGTCCCCGCGTAGGCCAGCCGCACGGTGCGCACGCGCCCGTCCGGCTCGGTGATCTTCAGCCGGCCCGAGCCCTGGATCTGCAGCACGAGCGCATCGAGCGGGTCGGCGACGTAGGCGAGCTCACGGCCGCGCAGCGCGGCCATCGCCGCGGGCACGGTGTCGAGCTGCTGCCGCGTCCAGTACGGCTTGCGCTGGCCGAGGTCCGCCGGCGGCGCGTGCAGCGCGGTCTGGTAGGCGCCGCGCTTCGTGCGGCTGGCGTCGACCAGCGGCTCGTAGTAGCCGGTGATCAACCCGGTCGCGCCGCCGTCGGGCGCCTCGATGCGGTACGGCTGCAGCCGCTGCATCAGCCACTCGCGCGCGGCGCGGTCGTCGGGCGGCTCGGTCAGCCGCGCTTCGGCGCACAGCGTGCGCCAGGTGGCATCGGCGCGGTCGCAGCCGCGCAGCAGCGCGGCCCAGGCGTCGGCGGTGCGGTCGTCGTGCCAGCCGGGCAGTTGCGCCCAGTCGACCGCGATCCAGCGGCTGCGCACCGGCTGCGGCACGGCGGGAAGCGGCGGCGCCGCTCGTACCGTGAGCGGTGCCTGGGGCGGCGCCGGCGGCGACACCGAACAGCCGACCCCGCTGCCTAGAATCACCGCCGCGCCGAAGGCGCCGACCCGGCGCCGAACCCGCCCCCCTCGATCACCGACGCCGACGATGGCCTGGCTGCTGCTCGAAGCCCTGCTCGCGCTGCTGCTGCTCGTCGGCATCGTCTGGTGGGTCATGTTCGCCGGCCGCCGGCGCGGCGAGCGCGACCCCGACGCCGACTGATCAGCGCGCCCACAGGAAGCTCAGCGGCCGCGTGCGCAGCCGCTGGCGCAGCGCCGCGCCGATGCGCGCCCGGTCGGCGTCGCGCACGCCGCGCGCGCGTGCCGCCAGCTTGAACGCGAGCCAGAAGCTGACGCCGACGTTGAGCAGCCCGGTCGCGACGATGCCCGCGACGCACCACCAGAAGCCGTGCGCCACCAGCACCGGCCAGCCGAGCGCACCGGCGGCCGCCGCCAGCTGGCCGGTGGACAGCGTGACGTGCCGCACCTCGAGCTCCGGGCCGAGGAACGAGACGACCACCGGCACCAGCCCGAGCATCAGCCCGAGCGAGACGTTGGCCGCCACCCCGCTGACGTTCGCGCGCCACCAGGTGGCCCAGCGTGCCGCGCGCGGCGCGCCGAGCCAGGCGACGATCGACGGGTTCCAGCGCAGCGCGCTGTCGAGCCGGTGGAAGACGAACCAGTTCTCGGCCCAGCCGGCGATCACCGAACTGGCGAACAGCAGCACGCCGGTGAAGGCGGCGTAGACCGCGGTCGGCCCGAGCAGCGTCAGCGAATGCAGCACGTGTTCGGCCTTGGCCTCGCCGACCAGCGGCGCGCCGAACAGCCACTGCGAGAGCCACTGCGCGGCCAGCACCAGCGGCGCCACCAGCGCCAGGTTGCCGAAGATGCCCGCCGCCTGCGAGCGCAGCAGGTGCGCGATGTCGTCGACGAAGGCTTCGACCTTGGCGTCGCTGCCGATGTCGCCCAGGCGCTGCGCGATCGCCGGCGCGGTCATCGCCGGTTGCTTGGTCGCCACCGTCCAGTGCAGCAGCATGATGACGACGAAGCTCGCGGCGTAGTTCGTGCCCGACCAGAAGCCGGTCCAGAACGCGCCCAGGCCGAGGGCGGCGATGCCGAACTTCAGGAAGGTGGTCACCGCCATCACCGCGCCGCCGCCGGCCGCGCGCTCGAGCATGTCGCGGTACTCGTCGCGGCTGTGCGCGATGTAGTGCTCGCCGGTCTCGGCGTTGCGCTCGACCATCTTGCGCGCGAGCTGCGCGTAGTGGCGCTCGAACAGTGCGCGCACGCGCCGGCGTTCGCGCAACGTGCGCACCAGCGCGATCGTCAGGCGCAGGATCTCGCGCGGCGGCGCCGGGCTGAGCACGCAGTCGAGCAGCTGCTCGATGCGGCGCAGGCGCGCGCGCAGCTGGTCCGCCTCGAACACGATGTCGACCGAGATGCCGAACTCCTCGAGGTGCGCGGCGATGCTGTCCACCGCCCGGCGGCAGCCGTCGAGCAGCACGCGCAGCAGCGCCGCGTCCTGCCGCAGCGCCTGCGGGTCGGGCCCGGGTTCGAGCACGCCGCGGCACACCCGCTCGGCCACGGCCTCGAGCTGGCGGAACGGCTCCTGCGCCAGCGCCGCGTCGTCCATGCGCTGGCGCAGCGCCGGCGAGAAGCCGGCCGCGCGCACCGCGCTGACCAGGTAGGTCATCGCGTCGAGCATCTGCCGCTTCCAGCCGAGCGCCGACTCGGCGCCGCCCTGCCAGCGCGGCGCGGCCAGCCGCGCCAGCGTGGTCTCGTCGATCGCCTCGAGCCAGGCCGCGTCGTCGTCGGCGAACAGCAGCGGGAACAGCTCGCCCAGCTCGCGCGTGTCGGGCGTGGCCGGCAGCCAGCGCTTGAGCAGCCGGTCGCCGATCTCCTGGCCGAGCGCCATGCGCGGGCCGAAGCCGAAGTCGCTGAACAGGCCCGCGGCCCGGATGTCGGCCCAGAAGGCGCCGAGCACGCCTTCGATGCGTGCGCGGTGTTCCGGGTGCTTGTCGAGCACGTTGAGCAGGTGCTTCAGGCGCAGCACCGGCGCCGGCGTGCGGCCTTCGGTTTCGGCCGCTTCGGGCCGCGGCGCGTGGCGCAGCCATTCCAGCAGCCGCACCAGCCAGAGGTGGCGCTCGGCGCGTGGGGCGCGCGGATCGGCCGCGTTCAGCAGCGCGGTCAGGTCCCAGCGGTCGCGCCGGCGGCCGAGGAGCTTCACCGGCTCAGTGCAACGCGCCCGGCTGGGCCAGCATCACCGGCGCGATCTCGGCATCGAACGGATGCGCATCCTCGGTCATGCAGAAGAAGGTGCCCTGCATCGTGCCCTGCGGCGTGGCCAGCCGGGTCCAGCTCGTGTACTCGAAGCTCTCGCCGGGCTTGAGCAGCGGCTGGTGGCCGACGACCGCGAGCCCGCGCACCTGCTCCTCGCGGCCGGTGGCGTCGGTGAAGACCCAGTGGCGCGCGACCAGCTGCGCCGCGATGTCGCCGTCGTTCGTGATCGTGACCGTGTAGGCGAACGCGAACGGGCCCTCCGGCGGCTCCGATTGCTCGGCCAGGTACTCGGTCTTGACGCGGCAGCTGAAGTGGGGCTTGGCCATCGGCGGCGATTCTAGGAGCCTGCCTAGAATCGCCGCGCCCGACTTCCCGATCCCATGACCACCTATCGCATCGCTCCGAGCCTCCTGTCGGCCGACTTCGCGCGCTTGGGGCAGGAGGTGCGTGCGGTCATCGACGCCGGCGCCGACTGGATCCACGTCGACGTGATGGACAACCACTACGTGCCGAACCTGACCATCGGCCCGCTGGTGTGCCGGGCGATCCGGCCGCACGCGCAGCGCGCCGACGGCACGCCGGTGCCGCTCGACGTACACCTGATGGTGCAGCCGGTGGACGCGCTGGCGTTGGCCTTTGCCGAGGCCGGTGCCGACTGGATCAGCTTCCATCCCGACGCGAGCATCCACGTCGACCGCAGCCTGCAGGCGATCCGCGCGGCCGGCTGCAGGAGCGGCCTGGTGTTCAACCCGGCCGAGCCGGTGGACCGGCTCGAGTGGGTGCTCGACAAGGTGGACCTGGTGCTGATCATGAGCGTCAACCCGGGCTTCGGCGGCCAGGGCTTCATCGACAGCGCGCTGCGCAAGCTCGAGCGCGTGCGCCGCATGATCGACGCCAGCGGCCGCGACATCCGGCTCGAGGTCGACGGCGGCATCAAGGCCGACAACATCCGGCGCGTGGCCGACGCCGGCGCCGACACCTTCGTCGCCGGCAGCGCGATCTTCGGCCAGGGCGACTACCGCCAGGTCATCGACGCGATGCGGGCCGAGCTGGCCGCGGGCCGCTGAAGCGCGCGCGCCGCCCATGGTCGAATGGCTGCAGGCCGCGTCGGCCTGGATGCAGGGCTGGCTGCACCCGAACGCCGGCTTCGCCGGCGTGTTCGTCTCGGCGCTGCTGTCGGCCACCGTGCTGCCGGGGTCGACCGAGGTGGTGCTGACGGCGAAGATCATCGCCTTTCCGGCGCTGGCCTGGCAGGCGCTCGGCGTCGCGCTGCTGGGCAGCGCGATCGGCTGCGCGCTGAACTTCGGCATGGGCCGCGCGGCGCGCGACGGCTGGGAGCGCTTCAAGCACGTCCAGGTCGACGAGGAGCACTCGCGGGTCGTGCGGTTGCGCCGGCTCGGCCCGCCGGTGCTGGTGCTGTCGGTGCTGCCGCTGGTCGGCGACGCGCTCGTGCTCGCCGCCGGCTGGCTGCGCATGCCGTTCTGGCACAGCCTGTTCTGGATCGCGCTCGGCAAGGGCACGCGTTACCTGGTGCTGGTGCTCGGGCTGCAGGGCCTGCACGCGTTCGGTTGATACGAACTCGCGTTCCATCGCAGGACACCGCGGTCCGCTCCCGGCGGACAGCGGCCATTGGACCGACCCTCGAGGCACGGAGATCTTGCGGCTCGTCGCGGCCAGAAGCAGTCGTAAGTACCGTGCCGGAGTCCAGACATCCGAGCCGGCCGTAATGTGTGTTACCCCGCTTTGGTGCGCATAAGGCGCGTGCGCGCCGCAGGCCGCGATAGGGGAAGCACCTCATGGGCGTACTCGGCCAACATGTTGCAGAAGGCGGCGGTGTACGGCGGCATTGAGCGCCTGGCATCCCTGAAGACGGCCAAGGGCTCGCTGATCGACTTGCCCCTGTAAGTCACCGCGAGCACATCGAGCGGGTAACGGTCCGCCCGCACCGCCGACGGCACGACCGCGACCCCGTGACCGTGTTCGGCCATTGCCAGCAGCGTGTGCGGGGTACGACTCTCGAACACGATGTTCGGCTCGACACCCGCGAGCCTGCAGGTGGCGTCGAAGGTGCGCCGCGAGACGAAGCTGGCATCGAGCACGAGAAGCGGGTGCGACGCGAGGCGGCCGATGTCCAAGCTGCCTTGCCGCGAGGCTGCGAAAGGCTGGCGAGCGGCAGCCAGCACGTCGACCGCTTCCAGCAGATGCACGGCAAAACGCGTGTCACCCGGGTTGACCGCGCGCAGCAGGTTCTGACCGAGATGGACTTCGCCTCGCTCGAGCATTCCCAGGGTGTCGGCCCATGCGATCGACTCGATCACTCGCACTTGAACGTTCGGGTAGCGCTCGCGATAGCGATGCATGAAGCCCGCCAGCACGGCCTCGATGAACTGCGGAGACGCCGCGACCTTCAGCGTCCCGGTCTCGCCGCCGAGCAGCAGTCGCGCACGCTCGCGCAGCGCGGCGGCGCTGCTCAAAAGGCGGCGGCAATCTTCGAGCAACTGTTCGCCTTCACCCGTCAGGATGAGGCGTCGCCCGACCCGGTCGAAGAGCCGGAATCCGAGCTCGCCCTCGAGATTGGCGATCTGCCGCGAAAGCGCCGGCTGAGCCACATGCAGCCGCACGGCCGCCTTGGACACCGTGCCGACTTCGGCCACCGTGACGAAGGTGAGCGCGTGCCTCAGATCCATCGAGGCTATGTATACCGATTCGGCATCGATTTCAAGCGCAACGAAGTATTGGACCCAAAGGCTCGGCGTGCCTACCCTTGTTGTCGAGGCCTGCGATCCGTGCAACGCCTTCGACCACTGACCCGCGAGGACAGAATGAAGCAAGCGCTCGTGCTCTGGCTCACCGCACTCGTATTCGGCCTCCCGACCCTGCAGGGTCACGCCGAAGCCTGGCCCGCCCGGCCGATCAAGGTGATCGTTCCGATCACACCCGGCAGCGTCATCGACGTGGCGCCGCGGGTCGTGTTCGAACAGCTCGCCACTCAGCTCGGGCAGACCGTCGTAGTCGAGAACCGTCCGGGCGCTGGCCAGACGATGGGGGCCAGCGCCGTCGCGCGGTCCGAGCCCGACGGCTACACGCTGCTCGTGAATTCAGCTGCACATGCGATCGCGCCGGCGCTGTACCCGAACCTGGACTATCACCCGGCCCGCGATTTCGCAGCCGTCGTCCCGCTGGGCCTGACGCCGTTCGTGTTGGTGGCTCCGCCGGAGCGCGGCTTCCGGACCGCGGCTGAACTCGTCGCAGCGGCGAAGGCCAGACCGGGCGGGTTCAACTTCTCATCGCCCGGCGTGGGCTCTGCCTCGCATCTCAGCGCGGAACGCTTCCACTTGAGCGCCAAGGTGGCGGCGACACATGTGCCGTTCAAGGGCGGTGCCGAAGCGATGACTGAAGTGATCGCGGGAAGGATCGACTTCGCGTTCATCGCGCTCGGTGCCGCCTTGCCGCACATCCGCTCGGGCAGGCTCGTGGCCCTTGCAGTGAACGGCGCGGCGCGCTCCCCTTCGCTGCCCGACGTGCCGACGCTGCGTCAGGCCGGGTTCACCGACGCGGAATACCCGATGTGGTTCGGCGTATTCGTTCCGGTGAAGACGCCGCGATCGACCGTCGAGAGATTGCACCGCGAGACGGTCAGGGCGCTGCAGGAGCCCAGGGTGCGTGAAAGGCTTGCCGGGCTCGGGGTCGATCCGCTGGACATGACACCAACAGAGTTCGACGCTCTGGTACAGAAGGAGGTAGAAATCAACGCCGGACTGGTGAAGGCGATCGGATTGAAGACGCAATAACCAGCGCCGACAGGGTGCGCCGATGCAACATGATCCGCCCCGTCCACGGGGACCGGCGACGTCGGGGGCGTCGACCTTTGCCGCCGCGGATGGCAATGCCTACGAGCTGCAGATGGGTCGATGGAGCCGGCGCCTGGCTCCGCTGTTCGTCGAGTTTGCGGGCATCGGCAATGCGCGTCGTGTTCTCGACGTGGGCTGCGGGACGGGCAATCTGGCCTTGTTCATGGCTCAGCGAGATCCCACGCTTGCCAGGGTCCATGGCATCGACGTGTGCCCGGCCTATGTCGAGTACGCAAGGCGCCGCAGCGACGATGCTCGCCTGCAGTTCCATATCGGCGATGCGTGCGCACTGCCTTTTTCCGACGGGACCTTCGACCACGCCCTCGCCATGCTCGCGCTGCAGTTCATGCCACGCGCCGAGCTTGCCGTCCATGAAATGCGCCGCGTGACGCGACCCGGCGGCATCGTCGCGGCTGCGACCTGGGATACGCGGGGAGGATACGTGGCAATGCGCCTGGTCCTCGACGCGGCCGCCATGCTGGGCGAGGCAGGGCGTGTGCACAGAGCGGCGGCGTACACGCGGCCGATGAGCCGCCCGGGCGATCTGGCACGCGTGTGGGCGGACGTCGGACTGAAAAGCGTCCGGCAGGACTCGGTCACGATCCGGATGGAGTTCGGGTCGTTTGCCGACTTCTGGGCACCCGTCACGGGCACGGAAGGTCCGCTCGCCGGGTATGTCGCCGGCCTGGGCCTGGAAGACCGGGCGCGCTTGCGTGAGGCGGTGCGACTGGCGTACCTGGACGGCGAGACTGAAGGGCCGCGCTCGTTCGCAGCGACCGCCTGGGTCGTGAGAGGAGCGGTGCCATAGCCTCGAGCGGGCGTTGGCGATGTCTTCTAAGGGGCGCAAGCGGCGATAGGCTGGCACCCGCTGGGCGCCGTGCGAGTGATTGCAACGCGCCGCCTACGGAGCTTCGGTTCCTACATCTTTGAACGCGACCCGGTACGAGGCGCCCACGGCTCGCGCTCCGCGTCGTTCCCCCAACGCAGCGCAGCACCGCCGGAGCCTGGCCCGCCGCGGCGCCGGCGGGCCGCGGCGCCGGCGGTCCGCGGCGAATCCGGGCCACCCGGGTAGCCCGCGGCGGGCTCCGGGCCGGCGTCAACGTTTGTCGTGCGCACGCGCACGTGCCGCGCGGGCGCGCTGCTTCCACACCTGAACCTGCGCCCTGCGCTCCAGCGCGCTGAGCCGGTCGCGCTCGGTCTCGCGGCGCAGCTTGTGGAAGTTGCGCAGCCGCTCCGGCGCGACCGCGGCCTGCACCGCACAGCCGGGCTCGCCCTGGTGGCGGCAGTCGCGGAAGCGGCACTGCTGCGCCAGCGCGCCGATGTCGTCGAAGGGTGGTGCCCTAAGCTTGTCTAAGTCTGCCATTCTTTGGAAGTCTCCTAAAATATAATAGAAAAATTTTACCAGAAAAATTTTAGCAAAAAAGTGTTTTAAGCCTACAATAGGTTTTTTCTGTCTTAAG
>JAFLDG010000110.1 GCA_017302495.1 Burkholderiales bacterium | reverse complement strand
ATGCTGCCGGCCGCGCGCGAGCCGGCGGCGCCGCGCGCCGCGCCGAGCATGGCGCTGACGCCGAAGGAGCGCGAAGTGCTCGAACTGCTCGCGCGCAACCTGTCGAACAAGGAGATCGGGCTGGCGCTGCAGGTGGGCGAACAGACGGTCAAGTGGCACGTGAAGAACCTGTTCGCGAAGCTCGACGCCGGCTCGCGCAAGCAGGTGGTGTCGCGGGCGCGGATCCTGGGCCTGCTCGAGGCGGCCTGAAGCGCGGCGGCGCCGCGCCTCGCGGACCCGTTTCGGGGGGGGCTGCCCACCCCCCGCCCCCTCCACGATGGGGGGACTCTCGGCAGGTGCGGTTCATAGACTTCTCTCCATCGCAGGCGGCAACGCAGCCGCACACGCCGAAGGAGACAAGCCCATGACCGTTGCCACCGCCCCCGCCGTCGTCCGCGCCGGTTCCCTGCCCGACTCGATCAAGGTCGACCCGCTGACCTGCGCGATCGGCGCCGAGCTTTCCAACGTGAACCTCGGCGTCGCCTCGCGCGACCCGGCCCTGGTCGCCGAGATCCGCGCCCTGCTGCTGAAGCACCGCGTGCTGTTCTTCCGCGACCAGGACATCACCCGCGCCGAGCACGTCGCCTTCGCGCGCTGGTTCGGCGAGCTGGAAGACCACCCGGTCGCCGGCAGCGACCCCGAGAACCCCGGCCTGGTGCGCATCTACAAGAACCCCGACAGCCCGAACGACCGCTACGAGAACAGCTGGCACACCGACGCCACCTGGCGCGAGAAGCCCCCCTTCGGCTGCGTGCTGCGCTGCGTCGAATGCCCGCCGGTCGGCGGCGACACGATGTGGGCGAACATGGTGCTGGCCTACGAGAAGCTGCCCGAGACCGTCAAGCAGCAGATCGCCGGCCTGCGCGCCCGGCATTCGATCGAGGCCAGCTTCGGCGCGGCGATGCCGACCGAGAAGCGCCTCGCGCTGAAGGCGCAGTTTCCGGACGCCGAGCACCCGGTGGTGCGCACGCACCCCGAGACCGGCGAGAAGATCTTGTTCGTCAATGCCTTCACGACGCACTTCACGAACTTCCACACCGCGGAGAACGTGCGCGTCGGCCAGGACTACACGCACGGCGCGTCCGACCTGCTGCGCTACCTGATCAGCCAGGCCTTCATCCCCGAGTACCAGGTGCGCTGGCGCTGGAAGCCGAACTCGATGGCGATGTGGGACAACCGCTCCACGCAGCACTACGCGGTGATGGACTACCCGCCGTGCCACCGCAAGATGGAACGCGCCGGGATCATCGGCGACAAGCCCTTCTGATCCCCGGCCCGGACAACTCCGCTCCCCCCTCCTCGTCCTCTTCGATTGCCAAGGACTGACACCATGAACTTCCTCGACGGCCACCTCTTCCCCGAGAACCAGGACAAGCTGGTCATCACCGCCGCGCCCTACGGCCCGGAGTGGATCCCTTCCGACTTCCCCGAGGACATCCCGGTGAAGATGGAAGACCAGATCCAGAAGGCGGTCGACTGCTACAACGCCGGCGCCACCGTGCTGCACGTGCATGTCCGCGAAGCCGACGGCAAGGGCAGCAAGCGCCTGTCCAAGTTCAACGAGCTGCTCGCCGGCATCCGTGCCCGCGTGCCGGACATGATCCTGCAGGTCGGCGGCTCGATCTCGTTCGCGCCGGAGAGCGAAGGCGCCGCCGCGAAGTGGCTGTCGGACGACACGCGCCACATGCTCGCCGATCTCGAGCCGACGCCCGACCAGGTGACGGTGACGGTCAACACCTCGCAGATGAACATCGGCGAGCAGTTCGACATCCGCGACATTGCCGGCACCTCGCTCGCCGATCCGCAGAACTTCGAGACCTACTCGAACATGATCGTGCCGTCGAACCCGAGCTTCTTCGAGGAGCATGTGCGCCGCCTGACGGCCCGCGGCATCCAGAGCGCGTTCCAGTTCTACAACATCAACAGCTTCGAGACGGTCGAGCGGCTGATGCGCCGGGGCATCTACAAGGGCCCGCTGGTGTGCAACTGGGTCGCGATCGGCGGCGGCATGGACCAGCCGACGATCTACAGCCTGTCGAACTTCCTGCGCGCGGTGCCGGACGGCGCGGTGCTGACGGTCGAGAGCAGCATGCGCAACGTGCTGCCGATCAACATGATGGGCATCGCGATGGGCTTGCACGTGCGCTGCGGCATCGAGGACAACCTGTGGAACCAGTCGCGCACCGAGAAGATGTCGACGGTCGAGCAGATCGAGCAGCTGGTGCGCATCAGCCGCGAATTCGGCCGCGAGGTCGCGTCGGCCAAGGAAGCGCGCAAGATCTGCAAGATCGGCGTGTTCTACGACACCGTCGAGGAGACGCTGGCCGCGAACGGCTTCGCGCCCAACCCGAAGGGCGGGCAGCAGGGTTTCCTGCGCAAGGTGGCCTGAGCGGCGCTTCGACGAACCAGATCCGAAAGAAACCGATGAGCAAGACCCCGAAGCATCGCCTCCGCCTGAAGGCGCTGGCGGCCCTGTTGGCGATCGCCGCCCCGCTGGCGGCGAACGCCTGGACCAACAAGCCCGTGAAGGTCATCGTTCCGGCGCCGCCGGGCGGCACGATGGACATCGTCGCGCGGATCCTGGCCGACTCGATCGCGAGCGAGATCGGCCAGCCGGTGATCGTCGAGAACAAGCCCGGCGCCGGCGGCGCGATCGCGGTGCAGGCGTTGAACGCCGCGCCGGCCGACGGCCAGACGATCATGGTCACGGCAAGCAACATCCTGACCGAGATCCCGCTGGTGATGAAGACCAGCTTCGACCCGATCAAGGACGTCAAGCCGGTGACGATGGTCGGCCGCGCGAACATGGTGCTGGTGGCCGCGGCCACGGTGCCGGCGAACGACGTCAAGGGCCTGGTCGACTATCTGAAGAAGAGCAAGGGCGGCAAGGGCAGCTTCGCGTCGTACACCGCGGGCACCAGCTCGCACTACGCCGGCATGATCCTCGCGAAGAAGACCGGCCTGGACCTGCAGCACGTGCCCTTCCCCGGCTCGCCGCCGGCGCTGCAGCAATTGATGGGCGGCCAGATCGACATCATGTTCGACGGCATGGCGACCTCGCTGCCGCAGATCAAGGGCGGCAAGCTCAAAGCCTACGCGGTGGCGTCGAAGACGCGCTCGGTGCACCTGCCCGACGTGCCGACGACGGCCGAGGCCGGCTTCGCCGAGATCGACTTCTCGAACTGGGTCGGCACGGTGGTGTCCGCCAAGGTGTCGCCGGAGATCGTCGGCAAGATCAACATCGCGACCGTCAAGGCGGCGATGTCGCCGAAGGTGCGCGACCGGCTGATCGCTGCCGGCTTCGAGCCGACGGTCAGCGAGAGCCCCGACAAGCTGGCCGCGATGGTCAAGGCCGATTACGAGCGCAACGCGCAGATCGTCAAGGCCTTCAACATCCAGTTGAACCAGTGAGCGTCGGCGCGGCCATGGCGACCCCCACCGTGCTGATCGTGCCCGGGCTGCGCGATGCCGTCGCACAGCACTGGCAGACGCTGCTCGAGGCCCGGCTGAAGCGCGAAGGCCGCGCGGTCGCCAGCGTGCCGCCGATGGGCCGCATCGAACTCGACTGTGCGACCAAGGTCGCGGCGATCGAACACATTGCGCAGTCGGTCGCCGGACCTGTTCTGATCGTCGCCCACAGCGGCGGCTGCATCATGGTCGCGCACTGGGCGCAGCGGACAAAGCGCGCGGTACAAGGCGCGCTGCTCGCGGCGCCGCCGGACTTCGAGCGTGCGATGCCCGACGGTTATCCGACGCTGGCGCAGCTCGACGCGGCCGGCTGGCTGCCGGTGCCGCGGCGGCCGCTGCCGTTCCGCAGCATCGTCGGCGCGAGCCGCAACGACCCGCTCGCCGACTACGAGCGGGTCGCCGACCTGGCGGCGGCCTGGGGCAGCGAACTGGTCGACCTCGGCGAGGTCGGCCACCTGAACCCGGCCTCGGGCTACGGCGAATGGCCGCGGGCCGAAGAGTTCATCACCCGGCTGTCGGCGCAGCCGGCGACGGCGTGATGTCGAACGACGAGAACCCAGGAGACCCGCGATGTCGGCTCCCGCCATCGTCCGCGCCGGCGCGCGCCACGACTCGATCGAGGCCGGCTTTGATCCGGCGGTGCGCAAGCTCGAACGCGCCGGCATCATCGGCGACCAGCCCTTCTGACCGAAGCGGCCGACGACATCAGGACATATCGACATGGCAAAGGCAATCCGCTTCCACGAAATCGGCGGCCCCGAGGTGCTCAAGCTCGAGCAGGTCGAGGTCGGCAACCCCGGCCCGGGCCAGGCGCGCGTACGCCACACCTACGTGGCGGTGAACTTCATCGACATCTACTTCCGCACCGGCCGCTATCCGGCCGCGCTGCCGAGCGGCCTGGGCAGCGACGCGGTCGGCGTCGTCGAGGCGGTCGGCGAAGGCGTCGGCGACCTGAAGGTCGGCGACCGGGTCGGCTACCTGCTCGGGCCGCAGGGCGCTTACTCCGACGTGCGCGTGATGCCGGCCGACGTGCTGATCCCGATCCCCGATGGCGTGTCCGACCGCAGCGCCTCGACCTTGATGATGAAGGGCATGACCGCCCAGTACCTGTTCCGCCAGGTCTATCCGCTGCAGGGCGGCGAGACGATCCTGTACCACGCCGCGGCCGGCGGCGTCGGCTCGGTGGCGAGCCAGTGGGCGCGGGCGATCGGCGTGACGATGATCGGCACCGTCAGTACCGAGGAGAAGGCCGCGGTCGCGCGCGCCAACGGCTGCGCGCACGTGATCGTCACCGGCGGCATGACGCCCGAGGAGCTGAGTTTCGAGATCCCGAAGCGCGTGAAGGAGATCACCGGCGGCAAGGGCGTGCCGGTGGTCTACGACTCGGTCGGCAAGGACACGCTGATGGCCTCGCTCGACAGCCTGCAGCCGCGCGGCACGCTGGTCAGCAACGGCACCACCTCCGGGCCGGTGGTGATCGACACCACGCTGCTCGCGGTGAAGGGTTCGATCTGGCTGACGCGGCCGGCGATGGTGCACTACGCGACTCCGCGCGCGCACATGCTGGCGATGGCGCGCGAGCTGTTCGACCATGTGCTCGCCGGCCGCATCGTCGGCGAGCCGAAGCGGGTCTATCCGCTGGCCGAAGCCGCCGAAGCGCACCGCGCGCTCGAGTCGCGCCAGACCACCGGTGCGACCGTGCTCGTGCCCTGAACCCTTATCGGCACCGAGTCATGAACGGCCTGATGCAACCGCAGCCCTTGCTGATCTCGAACCTGGTCGTGCACGCCGAGCGCCACCACGGCGAGCCGCAGATCGTCTCGCGCCGCGTCGAAGGCGACGTGCACCGCACCACCTACCGCGACCTGGCCGAGCGCTCGCGCCGTGCCGCGAACGCGATCGCGGCCCTGGGCGTGACCTTCGGCGACCGCGTCGGCACGCTTGCGTGGAACGGCTGCCGGCGACCTGACTTTCCTGCCGCTGATCGAGGCGGTGGCGGCGCGCGTGAAGTCGATCCGGCACTTCGTCGCGATGGCCGACCGCGCGCACATGCCGGCCACGGGCAAGGGGCCGGACCTGCCCTGCTGCGAGGAGTTGCTGGCCGACGCGTCGCCGGACTTCGACCGGCCGAGCTGCAACGAGAACACCGCGTCGTCGCTGTGCTGCACGAGCGGCACGGCCGGCAACCCGAAGGGCGCGCCCTACAGCCGCCGCTCGACGCTGCTGCACGCCTCTGCCGCGGCGCTGCCTGAAGCAGCGATGACCGACCTGTCGATCAGCGCCGGGGCCGAGCGCGCGCGGTCGCTCTTCCCCGGCGTGCTCGCCTGCGCGGTCGTCGCCGCGGCGGCGACCTTCCTGTCCGAGCACTACGGCGCGCCGGTGATGCTGTTCGCGCTGCTGCTCGGCATGGCGATGAACTTCCTGTCGGGCGATTCGCCGTGCAAGCCGGGCATCGAGTTCACCGCGCGCACCGTGCTTCGCCTCGGGGTCGCGCTGCTGGGCCTGCGCATCACCGTCGGCCAGATCGCCGAACTCGGCTTCGGGCCGGTGGCGATCGTCGTGGTCTCGGTCGTGCTGACGATCGGCGCGTCGATGCTGGTCGCCAAGCTGATGGGCTTCCAGAGCCTGTTCGGCCTGCTCAGCGGCGGCGCGACCGCGATCTGCGGCGCGTCGGCCGCGCTTGCGATCGCGGCCGCACTGCCGGCGCACCCGCTGAAGGAGCGCGCGACGCTGTTCACCGTGGTCGGCATGTCGGCGCTGTCGACGCTGGCGATGATCGTCTACCCGATGTTCGCGCAGGCGATCGGCCTCGACCCTCGCGCCGCCGGCGTCTTCCTCGGCGCGACGATCCACGACGTCGCGCAGGTGGTCGGCGCGGGCTACAGCCTGTCGAAGGAGACCGGCGACGTCGCCACCTTCGTCAAGCTGATGCGGGTGGCGATGCTGGTGCCGGTGGTCGTCTTTGCGGTGCTGATCACGCGCACGCGCCCGGAGCAGGCCGAAGGCAAGCGCCCGCCGCTGCTGCCGGGCTTCGCGATCGGCTTCGCGATCCTGGTCGCGGTCAACAGCACCGGCTGGCTGCCGAAGCCGCTGACCCAGGCCGGCGCGGACTTCTCGCGCTGGTGCCTGGTCGCCGCGATCGCCGGCATCGGCATGAAGACGCAGCTGAAGGAGCTGGCCGCGGTCGGCGTCCGGCCGATCGTGCTGATGGTCGGCGAGACGGTCTTTCTGGTCGCGCTGGCGCTCGCGCTGATGCGCGCGCTGGGCTGATCCGCCTGCGGGCCTCGCCCCTTCGGCCCCGAGCCGCTTTCGCGGCGACCCGGTAGACGCCGCGCAGGGCGGGCACGGGCGAAAAAAGGCCGCCCGAGGGCGGCCTGTAATCCGGGCACCCGCAAGGGCGCCAGGTCTTCGTCAAAACGAGTGCTTGATGCCGACCTCGCCGCCGGTCGAGCTGTTGCCGCGCGACAGCGCCGACCCGGTGCCGGACACCGTGTAGGCGGTGCCGGTGCGGGTGCCGGTCGGGCTGGCGTTGTTGATCGACGAGACGGTGCCGTAGAACGCGGTGCGCTTGGACAGGTTGTAGTCGAAGCCGACCGCCCACTGCGTGGCGTCGTTCCCTTCGAAGGTGCTGGTCGCGGTCGGGTTGCCGCCCTGGTTCACGCCGCCGTAGCTCGCCTTGAAGTTCCACTGGCCGAAGGGAACGACGTAGCCGACGTACCAGTTCTGCTGGTCGACCTGGCCGCCGATCGGCACGTCGACCTCGAGCTGGCCGTAGTACGCCGACACCTTGCCGAAGGCGCCGAAGCTCCACGACCCGCCGAGGTTCCAGTTGGTCATCGACAGCGTGTCGGCGGCGTCGACCGCGGTCCAGCCGCAGGCGGCCGCGACGTCGAACGGGCCGGCGGCATAACCGATGCGCCCGCCGTAGTACTTGTTCAGCGCCGCGTTTTCGCCCGCGGCCACCATGAACTGGCCGTACAGCCCAGGGCCGAACTGACCGTTCGGCAGGATGTACTGGACGGTGTTGTTCGCCCGCACCAGCGTGCCGAAGGCGTCACCGGCCGCGCTGACGCTGCGCAGCTCGGCGCCGAGATACAGGTTGCCGGCGTTGCCGACGCCGACGACGCCGAACGGATCGAAGACGCCGATGTTCCAGAACGTCGGGGTGTAGTCGCGGCCCAGGCGCAACTCGCCCCACTGGTTCGACAGGCTCAGCGTCGAGCGTCGGCGGAACATGAAAGCCCCCGGCCCCGTGGTGTTGCCGCTGCCGAACGACGACGAACCGGTGCCGGTGTCGGGCCCGAGCGCGCCTTCGAGCCAGAAACTGGCCTTCAGGCCGCCGCCCAGATCCTCGACGCCGCGAAAGCCCAGGCGGCTGCTGGACATGCCGTCCTGCGCCAGCTGCCAGGTCGCTTCGTCGTTGTCGACGTAGCGCACGCTCATGTCGACGACGCCGAACAGCGTCACCGACGACTGCGCCGAAGCGCCGCTGGCGGTTGCGCCGACGACGGCCAGGGCGAGAAAGGACTTCTTCATCGATGGAGTCTCCGAGGGGGATGGGGTGGGAAGTGGACGAGCGGCAACGGAAGCGGGCACCGGGTGCGGCCGCAACGAAGCGCCTACGCCTTGTTCGAGGCGACGAATGTTTGCAGTTGCTGGCGCCGCCTGCCCCCCTCTTGTCTGGGGGGCCGAGATCCTGTGGGCAGGACCTGTCGCGCCGATGCGTGTTCGCGTCGATCGCCGGCCTCGGCCGGGCCGGCCGTGGACCGGGCTGGGCGCAGCCCGGCCCGGTGGGCGCTCACCAGTAGCCGAGCAGCTTCCACCAGCCGGCGCCGACCAGCACCCAGACCGCGATGAGGACCACGCTCATCACGAAGCCGGCCTTCCACCACTCGGCCAGCGTCGTGTAGCCCGAGCCGAAGATCACCGGCGAGGTGCCGGTGGCGTAATGCGTCAGCGTCATCATGATGTTCGACGCCGCGGCCATCAGCAGCGCGAACAGGAACGGCGGCGCGCCCAGCGCCAGGCCGGCGCCGTAGAACGCGGCGAACATCGCGGTGATGTGCGCGGTCGTGCTCGCGAACATGTAGTGCGCATACAGGTACGCCAGAAGCAAGAGCGAACACGCACCGAACCAACCCAGGCCGAGCCCGCCGATGCCCGTCTCGATCGACCTCGACAGCCAGGCGATCAGGCCGAGCTTGTTCAGGTAGGTCGCCATCATCACCAGGGCCGAGAACCAGACCACCGTGTCCCAGGCGCTCTTCTCCTTCAGCAGGTCCTCCCAGGTCAGCACGCCGGTCAGCAGCAGCACGCCCAAGCCCACGAAGGCCGCGGTCGTCGGGTCGACCGCCCAGCCCGGGTCGACCAGACGCTCGAGCACGCTCGCCCAGAGGAAGAGCAGCAGCGCGAACACGCCGAGCAGGATCTTCTCGCCGCGCTGCATCGGCCCGAGCGCATCGAGCTTCGCGCGCGCGAACTGCGCGGCATCCGGCGTGCGCTTGATCTCCGGCGGGTAGAGCAGGTAGATCACGAGCGGCATCAGCACCAGCGCCACCAGCCCGGGCAGCAGCATCGCCAGCGCCCAGGTGCCCCAGCTGAGCTGGACCTGCGCGCCGGTGGCGTCGGCGATCAGCTTGACGATCAGCGGGTTCGGCGCGGTGGCGGTGATGAACATCGCCGAGGTGATCGGGTTCGCGTGGTAGTTCACCAGCGCGAGGTAGCGGCCGATGCGCGCCTGCGTACCCTGCTCCGGGTCGGAGCCGAAGCTCGCGGCGATGCCGCGCATGATCGGGTGGATGATCGCGCCGCCGCGCGCGGTGTTGCTCGGCGTCACCGGCGCGATCGTCAGCTCGGCCGCGGCGAGCGCGTAGCCGATGCCGAGCGTGTGCCGGCCGAACCGCGCGATGAAGCCATAGCCGATGCGTGCACCCAGGCCCGTCTTGAGCAGCGCACGCGAGATCATGATCGCCACGCCGATCAGCCAGATCAGCGGATTGGCGAAGCTGCTCAACGCGTCGGCGATCGCGGTGGCCGGCTTGTCGCTGGTGACGCCGGTGAGCGCGACCAGCGCGATCGCCAGCATCGACAGCGCACCGATCGGCATCGCCTTGCCGATGATCGCGGCGATCGTGCCGACGAACAGCGCCAGCAGCTGCCAGGCCTGCGGCGTGACGCCGTCGGGCACCGGCACGACGAACCAGATCAGCGCCCCGATCGCCAGCGCGATCGCCATCGGAACCGGCTTGAAGCCCAAGGTCGTTCTCCTGATTCTCGATCGGGGCGGCCGGCGCGGCCTCATCGGCCCGCGCCGGCGGGCTCGTCGCTGCGCCGGCGCAGGTTCTCCCACAGGATCGCCAGGCTGACGAGCAGGACCCAGCTCGGGAAGGCGAGGATCAGCCACTCGATGTAGCGGCTGTTGAGCATCAGCAGGGCCGCGATGCCGAAGCCGAGCACCGCGATCCAGCGCGGCAGGAAGCGGGTGCGCAGCGCCAGCGTCGAGGTGACGACCATGAACACCGCGGCCATCTTGATCGCGTAGATGTTGAAGATCTCGTAGACGATCAGGCGGCCGAAGGCGAAGGTCTGCGACCCGGCGAAGCGGGACGGATCGGCGGCGTGGCCGAGCACGAGGCTGCCGGTCGTCGCCGCCGAGAAGAACAGCATCGCGAGGAACAGCAGCCCGCTGCCGAAGAACACGGTCGAGAAGAGCCTGTCCTCGCGCGCGCCGAGCCGGTCGCGCAGCACGCCGATGAACCAGAGGAAGGCGACGCCGGAGAACGGCACCAGGTTCAACGCCAGCGCGACGGTGTCGGAACGCGTGGCCAGCCAGGCGCCGGCATCGCGCGGGTCGTACGGGATCGACCAGCGCACCAGCAGCACGCTCGCGATCAGCAGCGTCGAGAACAGGATGCCGGCGATCGCCGCAGCGCGCGGCGCCCGCAGCGGCGCGTCGGCGGCCGGGGGGGCCATCGCGCGGCTCGCCGGCCTCGGGGACTCAGGCTGGACCGCTGCCGCCGAGCGTGCCGCGCAGCGCTCCGCCGTACTTGGCGGCGATCCTCTCGCGCAGGGTCTTCAGGATCGCGTCGGCCTCGAGCGGCCCGAGCCGTTCGAAGGCCTTCTCGCGCACGACGAAGCCCATCATCAGCAGCTCGCGCAGCTTCTTGAACGCGACCGGGTTGTCGTGCCCGCACACCGACGGGTTGTCGTGCAGCACGGCCTCGACCACGCCCGGGTCGAGCAGCCGCACCTGGCAGATCGACGCCTCGCGCACGATCTCGCTCAGCACGGCGTCGAGCTGGTGGCCCCAGAACTCGTTGCGCACGCTGTCGCTCATGATGTCCTCCCGTGCATCGCTTCGTTCGCAGTCACTTCGCCCGGGTCCAGCCCGGCCCGGGGTCGAAGGCCTTGATCTTCGCGGCCTTGGTCGCGGTGTCCGCGCCGAGGTCGCGTTCGTGGACCGTGCCGTCCATGCCGCACATGAAGGTCTTCACGCCGGAGACGCGGTAGCGCGCCGGCCAGGCGACGAGCGCGATGCCGCCGATCAGGTTGCCGCCGACCCGCCAGTCGCGCGCGCCGCCGGGGGCGTGCTTGCCGCCCTCGACGAGCACGCGGAACAGGTACCCGTGGTACGGCGTGGCTGTGCTGCGCGCGGCGACTGCGTCCGGATTCGCCTTGGCCAGCCGCGGGCCGGCCGGGCTCGGCGGCTCGCCGGGCGCGGTCTCCCAGTACAGCCCGTCACGCCGCCCCTGGGTCGAGATCAGCCGCGCGGTGTACTCGAGCAGGCCGTCGCCGTCGCGGTCGACCTCGGCGTACTCGCGCTGCATGTCGACGAAGGCCAGGCAGACCTGCATCGCGTCGAGCTCGTTGCGGCCGATGCGGCGCGCGACGATCTCCTGGGCACCGGCGCGCGCATCGAAGGTCCAGCCCTGCGCCCGCTTGACCAGCGGCACCGGCATCGGCCAGTCTTCCTCGCCGATGACCAGCGTCGCCCGCGTGTCGCCGGCCTTCTCGAGCGTGTGGCGCTTGTCGAAGGCGGCGACGAACTTCTGCCGCGCCTCGCGGTCGGCCGCGTCGTCGCCCGATTCGACGATGTTCGCGCTGCCCGGGCCGAACACCCGCTCGAGCGCACGCACGTCGTCCTTGCGCATCGCGTCGAGCAGCGCGTTCACCGCGGCTTCGGGCGCCGGATAGAACAGCCGCTGCGGGGCAGCCGGCGCGGCGGCCGGGGCCGATGCCGCGGCCGTGTCGGCGGCCCAGGCG
>JAFLDG010000011.1 GCA_017302495.1 Burkholderiales bacterium | reverse complement strand
GCCGCGGATATCCGCGCGCTGGCGCATCGGCTGCAGCCGCTGGTGGCCGAGGCGCTCGCGCCCCGCTACGAGGTGGCGGTGCGCGACCTGATGGGCCAGATCGGTTCGGGTTCGCTGCCCGTCGAGCAGTTGCCTTCGGCGGGCCTGGCGGTCGCGGCCGCCGAAGGCGGCCGGCGCAAGGGCGCCGGCCGCGCGCTCGACGCGCTGGCCGAAGCGCTGCGTGCGCTGCCGACGCCCGTGATCGGCCGCATCGCCGAAGACCGCCTGCTGCTCGACCTGCGCTGCCTGGAGCAGCCGGCGTCGCTGGCCGATCAGCTGCCGGCGCTGCGCGCCGCGCTCGGCCTGGCGGACGGGTCCGGTGCCGGCGCGACGGTGCCGCGAACCTGGCCCTGACCGCCGGCGCCCGAACTGCTGCACGAGCAGAGCCTGTCCGAGCACAGTGGGGCGCCGGGATTGTGCGACGAGGGGCTTCTCGAGCCGGCGCTGGCGCGGCCCTCGAGTCTGGCCGCCGACGACGATCCCGATGTCGCCGAGCTGGCTGCGGCTTACGGCGTGGGCCTGGCGAAGAACCACCCCTTCGTCGACGGCAACGAGTGCGCGGCTTTCCTCGCCATCGGCTTGTTTCTGGCGCTCAACGGCCGCAGGTTGAGCGCGAGCCAGGCCGACGCGACGCTGACCATGCTCGCCGTCGCCGCCGGCCAGTTGGACGAGGCGGCGTTCGCACGCTGGCTGCGCGGGCACAGCGTCGCGCGCTGACGCGAAGCGCCCGATAGAGCCGTAGGCAGCGCGGCGCCATCGGCCACTCGGTCGCCGCTGCGCAGCGGGTGAACCTTCGCCGAGGCGATCGACGTCGGGCCCGCGCGCGGCAGACGCCGCGCCCGCCGGTGCGAGGCCACCGCGCACCGAAACGGGGGGCGGCTCGGCCGCGCGCCGGCTGCGCACCAGCGTTGCCCATCCGCGCCCGCACCCGGTGCGCGGCGGTGCGCCCTCCCTGGCCGCGGCCGGTGCGCGACGGCGAGGGGCGCGGTGGCACAGCGCTTGCTCAGAGGCTCCGGCAACCTTCAACCACGGCCCGATCGCGGGCATCCACAGGAGTGATGACCATGCAACGTCGCTTTGCCCTGAAGCTGACCACCGCTGCGCTCGCCGCCACGGGCCTGCTGTCCCTGCCGGTGCGCGCCGCCGACACGATCAAGGTCGGCGTGCTGCACTCGCTGTCGGGCACGATGGCGATCAGCGAGACCGTGCTGAAGGACGTGACGCTGATGGCGATCGACGAGATCAACGCCAAGGGCGGCCTGCTCGGCAAGAAGCTCGAGCCGGTGGTCGTCGACCCGGCGTCGAACTGGCCGCTGTTCGCCGAGAAGGCTCGCCAGTTGATCAGCCAGGACAAGACGGCCGTGGTTTTCGGCTGCTGGACCAGCGTGTCGCGCAAGAGCGTGCTGCCGGTGTTCGAGGAGCTGAACGGGCTGCTGTTCTACCCGGTGCAGTACGAGGGCGAAGAGCTGAGCAAGAACGTCTTCTACACCGGCGCGGCGCCGAACCAGCAGGCGATTCCCGCGGTGGAGTACCTGATGAGCAAGGACGGCGGCGGCGCCAAGCGTTTCGTCCTGCTCGGTACCGACTATGTCTACCCGCGCACGACGAACAAGATCCTGCGCGCGTTCCTGAAGAGCAAGGGCGTGAAGGACGCCGACATCGAGGAGAAGTACACCCCCTTCGGCCACAGCGACTATCAGACCATCGTCGCCGACATCAAGAAGTTCGCCGCCGGCGGCAAGACCGCGGTCGTGTCGACGATCAACGGCGACTCGAACGTGCCGTTCTACAAGGAGCTGGGCAACCAGGGCCTGAAGGCCACCGACGTGCCGGTGGTCGCGTTCTCGGTCGGCGAGGAGGAGCTGCGCGGCGTCGACACCGCGCCGCTGGTCGGCCACCTCGCGGCGTGGAACTACTTCATGTCGCTGAAGAACCCCGCGAACGACAAGTTCAAGGCCTCGTGGGCGGCGTACGCGAAGGCGAAGAAGCTGCCGAACGCCGACCGGCCGCTGACCAACGACCCGATGGAGGCCGCCTACGTCGGTGTGCACATGTGGGCGCAGGCGGTGACCAAGGCCAAGTCCACCGACACCGACAAGGTGATCGCCGCGATGGCCGGCCAGACCTTTGCCGCGCCGAACGGCTTCACGATCAAGATGGACGAGAAGAACCACCACCTGTGGAAGCCGGTGTTCATCGGCGAGGTGCGGAAGGACGGCCAGTTCAAGGTGGTGTGGCAGACCAAGGGCCCGATCAAGGCGCAGCCGTGGAGCCCCTTCATCGAGGGCAACGACAAGAAGAAGGACGAGCCCGACCTGAAGAAGGTGGTCGCCGGTACCAAGCCCTGAGGCCCGGCTGCGCGCCGCGCCGCGGCGCGCGCATGAACGATCGTTGGGAGGGTCCGTGATGCGCCTGGTGCGCTCGTGCCGTGCGCTGCTGCTCGCGGCCGTGGTGATGCTGTCGGCCGCGCCGGCGGCGGCGCTCGCGCCGCCGCAGCTCCTGCGCATCGCCGCGGGCGACAGCGACGAGCGCATCGCGGCGCTGAACGAAGCCGTCGCCGGCGGCGACCCGAAGCTCGTGCCCTTCGTCGAAGCACTGCTCGCCGACGAGGTGAAGGTCGCCGGCGAGCGCGTCTTCGTCGTGCGCGGCGGCCAGGCCGTCGACGCCGCCACCGGCGCGGCGGCCGTGCTGCCCGACGGCGCCGAAGACGTGGTCAACAACAACCGCATGCGCCGCCAGCTGCGCTCGGCGCTGGCCGCGACCCGGCTGTTCGCGCCCGAGCCGGCGCAACGCGCGAAGGCGATCGCCGAACTGAAGGACGAGGCCGACGAAGGCAAGCTGCCGCTGATCGAGAAGGCCTATGCCGCCGAGACCGAGCCGGCGCTGAAGGCACAGCTCGCGCTGCTGCAGGCGGCGGCGCTGATCTCGGCGGACGATGCGGCCAGGCGGCTGCAGGCGGCGCGGCTGCTCGCCGACAGCGACCAGCCGGCGACCCAGACGCTGCTGCTCGAACGCCTGGCCCCCGGTGCCGAGGCCGACCCCGCGGTGCGCGGCGCGCTGATGCTGTCGCTCGACAAGGTGCAGGCGCGGCTGGCCTGGGGCGAACGCCTCGGCCTGCTCTTCACCGGCGTCAGCCTGGGCTCGATCCTGCTGCTCGCCGCGCTCGGCCTGGCGATCACCTACGGCCTGATGGGCGTGATCAACATGGCGCACGGCGAGCTGATCATGATCGGCGCCTACGCTACCTGGGTCGTGCAGAACCTGTTCCGGCAGTGGCTGCCCGGCGCCTTCGACTGGTACATCGTCGCCGCGATCCCCGTGGCCTTCGCCGCCAGCGCGGGCGTCGGCGCGGTGCTCGAACGCGGCGTGATCCGCTGGCTCTACGGCCGGCCGCTGGAGACGCTGCTCGCCACCTGGGGCATCAGCCTGGTGCTGATGCAGGCGGTGCGCAGCCTGTTCGGCGCGCAGAACGTCAGCGTCGAGAACCCGGCCTGGCTGTCGGGCGGGGTGCAGGTGCTGCCGAACCTCACGCTGCCGTACAACCGGATCGCGATCCTCGCCTTCGCCGCGCTGGTGCTCGCCGGCATGGCGCTGCTGATCGCGCGCACCCGGCTCGGCCTGTTCGTGCGCGGCGTCACGCAGAACCGGCGCATGGCCTCGTGCATGGGCGTGAACACCGCGCGCGTCGACACCAGCGCGTTCGCGCTCGGCGCCGGCATCGCCGGCCTGGCCGGCTGCGCGTTGAGCCAGGTCGGCAACGTCGGCCCCGACATGGGGCAGGGCTACATCGTCGACTCGTTCATGGTGGTCGTGCTCGGCGGTGTCGGCCAGCTCGCCGGCACGGTCTACGCCGCACTCGGCCTGGGCGTGCTGAACAAGCTGCTCGAAGGCTGGCAGGGCGCGGTGCTGGCCAAGATCATGGTGCTGGTGTTCATCGTGATCTTCATCCAGAAGCGGCCGCAGGGCCTGTTCGCGGTCAAGGGCCGCAGCGCCGAAGCATGAGTGCCGTGCTCGCGCCGCCGGTGGGTCTGCCCACGCTCGCCCCGGGCCGGCGGCTCGGCGCGAAGGGCTGGATCGGCCTGGTCGCCGCGGTGCTGGCGTTCACCGTCGGTGTGCCGGTGCTGAACCTGGTCGTGCCCGAGACCAGCGTCTTCCACCTCAGCGACTATCTCGTCAGCCTGACCGGCAAGATCCTCTGCTATGCGATCTGCGCGCTGGCGATGGACCTGATCTGGGGCTACACCGGCATCCTGTCGCTCGGCCACGGCCTGTTCTTCGCGCTCGGCGGCTACGGCATGGGCATGTACCTGATGCGCCAGATCGGCCGCGACGGCAACTACAAGAGCGAGCTGCCGGACTTCATGGTCTTCCTCGACTGGAAGGCGCTGCCGTGGCATTGGGCGTGGAGCGACTCCTTCGTGCTGCAGATGGGGCTGGTCGTGCTCGTGCCCGGGCTGCTGGCGTTCGTGTTCGGCTGGTTCGCGTTCCGTTCGCGCATCAAGGGCGTGTACTTCTCGATCATCACGCAGGCGCTGACCTACGCCGCGATGCTGCTGTTCTTCCGCAACGAGACCGGCTTCGGCGGCAACAACGGCTTCACCGATTTCAAGCGCTTGCTCGGCGTGCCGGTGAACACGCCGCAGATGCGGGTGCTGCTGTGCGCGCTGACCGGTGTCGTGCTGATCGGCTTCTACCTGCTGGCGCGGTGGATCGTCGCCAGCCGCTTCGGCCGCGTGCTGCAGGCGATCCGCGACGCCGAGAGCCGGGTGATGTTCACCGGCTACAACCCGGTGGCCTACAAGCTCGCGATCTGGACGCTGTCGGCGGTGATGTGCGCGGTCGCCGGGGCGCTGTACGTGCCGCAGGTGGGCATCATCAACCCGAGCGAGATGAGCCCGGCGGCGAGCATCGAGATCGCGATTTGGGCTGCGGTCGGCGGCCGCGCGACGCTGATCGGGCCGATCGTCGGTGCGATCTTCGTCAACGGTGCGAAGAGCTGGTTCACGGTCGCGTTCCCCGAGTTCTGGCTGTTCTTCCTCGGCGCGCTGTTCATCGCGGTGACACTGTTCCTGCCGAACGGGATCGTCGGCCTGCTGCGTGCACGCCAGGGGCGCGAGGGATGACCCCGGAGCTGATGGAAGCCGGCTCGCTCGCGCGCGAGCGCATGGCCGAGCGCGAGGCCCGCGGCGAGGGCCGCATCGCGCGCCGCGCGCGGCTGCTGCGCGAGCTCGAGCCCGACTTCGGCCAGGGCGTCGCGCTGTACCTGGACGACATCACCGTCAGCTTCGACGGCTTCAAGGCGCTGAACGCGCTGACGCTGCAGATCCTGGTCGGCGAGCTGCGCTGCATCATCGGCCCGAACGGCGCCGGCAAGACGACGATGATGGACTTCATCACCGGCAAGACGCGGCCGGACGCCGGGCGCTGCTTCTTCGGCTCGACGATCGACCTGCTGCGCCTGAGCGAGACGCAGATCGCCCAGGCCGGCATCGGCCGCAAGTTCCAGAAGCCGACGGTCTACGAGCAGTTGAGCGTGTTCGAGAACCTCGAGCTGGCGTGCAAGGGCGACCGGCGGGTGCGCGCGTCGCTGCTCTCGCGGCTGTCGGGCGAGCAGCTGGACCGCATCGGCGAGGTGCTGGCGCTGATCCACCTGAAGACCGAGGCGCAGCGCGCTGCCGGGCGCTTGAGCCACGGCCAGAAGCAGTGGCTCGAGATCGGCATGCTGCTGATGCAGGACCCGAAGCTGCTGCTGCTCGACGAGCCGGTGGCCGGCATGACCGACGAGGAGACCGAGCGCACCGCCGAGCTGTTCCTGTCGCTGGAAGGCAAGCACTCGCTGGTGGTGGTCGAGCACGACATGAAGTTCGTCGAGCAGCTGACCGAAGGGCGGAAGAAGGTCACCGTGCTGCACGAAGGCAGCGTGCTCGCCGAAGGGCTGCTCGCCGACGTGCAGGGCAACGACAAGGTCGTCGAGGTGTACCTGGGGCGCTGAATGCTGAGGGTCGAAGGCGTCAACCAGTACTACGGCGGCTCGCACATCCTGCGCAATGTCGCGCTGGAGGCGAAGCCGGGCGAGGTCAGCGTGATCCTCGGCCGCAACGGCGTGGGCAAGAGCACGCTGCTGCGCTGCCTGATGGGGCTGGTGCCGATCCGCTCCGGGCGCATCGTCTTCGACGGCCGCGACATCGCCGCGCTGCCGCCGTACGAGCGGGTCGAGCTCGGCATCGGCTACGTGCCGCAGGGGCGCGAGATCTTCAACCGGTTGACGGTCGAGGAGAACCTGCGCATGGGCCTGGCCACGCGCCCCGCCGGTACGCCGATCCCGGCCGAGCTGTTCGAGCTGTTCCCGGTGCTGCAGCAGATGATCGGCCGCCGCGGCGGTGACCTCTCCGGCGGGCAACAGCAGCAGCTGGCGATCGCGCGCGCGCTGGCCGCCGGGCCGAAGGTGCTGATCCTCGACGAGCCGACCGAAGGCATCCAGCCGAGCATCATCAAGGACATCGGCCGCGTGCTGCGGCGGCTGGCCGACCGCGGCATGCAAGGCGTCGGCAGCGGCCCGCTGGCGGTGGTGCTCGTGGAGCAGTACTACGACTTCGCCGCCGAGCTGGCCGACCGGTACCTGGTGATGGAGCGCGGCGAGGTCGTGCTGCGCGGGCGGGGCAAGGACATGGCAGCCGACGGGGTGCGGGCGCGGCTGGCGATTTGACCCGGCATCGCTTGCGCCGCTGCGGATGCGTTCCTGCGCTCGAAGCGGCTGCCGGCAAAGGGCGGCTTCCCCGGCGTCTCGTCTGGCCCCCCGCGTCCGAGACCGTACCCAAGGTGACCGCCCATTCCCTGCGGGCGGAGCGCCGTGCCGGCCCGGTGCCGAGCCGCCGCGCATCGTCCCGGTCGTCAGCGCGTGCGCCAGAAGTCCCGGTGCAGCGCCGCGATCTCGTCCTCGACCTCGGCCAGCGGGCCCCAGACCTGCATCGCCTTCTGGCCGCGCGCGAAGACCTCGCGGCAGGGCAGGTCCAGCGTCGGGTTCTCGGCGTGGTTGCCGGTGAGCTCGAGCAGCCGGCGCTCGCTCATGCCGTACACGAGCCGGCCGATGTTCGCCCAGTACTGCGTGCCGGCGCACATCGCGCAGGGTTCGGCCGTGGTCACCAGCGTGCAGCGCCACAGATCGTCGGGTGCGTACTGTTCCGCCGCGCGCCGCGCGAGCACCGCCTCGGCATGGTCGACGCTGCTGACGTTCGCCTGCTCGAGCAGCACGGTCTCGCCGTCGGGGGCGACGAGCAGCGCGCCGAACGGGTGGTGCCCGGCCTCCATCGCGGCGCGTGCGACCTCGTTCGCGCGCCGCAGGTGGCGCAGCCTCTGCGCGTGCGACGGATCGGCGTCGAGGGGCTTCGGGCCTGCCATGTCAATGCCCCTGGCTGCCGCGGTGCGCCCAGGCGGTGGTGCGCTTCTCGATCACCGAGAACAGCTCGTACATGCCCATCGCCATCAGGCCCACCACCACCAGGCCGGAGAAGGCGAGCCCCATCTGCATCGAGCTGCCGGCGCTGATCAGCAGGTAGCCGATGCCCTCGTTCGACGCGGTCATCTCCGACACCGTGGTGCCGACGAAGGCCAGCGTGATCGCGACCTTCAGGCTGCCGTAGAAGTACGGCATCGAGCGCGGCAGCCCGACCTTGACCAGCACGTCCCAGCGTTTCGCGCCGAGCACGCGCAGCACGTCCTCCAGCTCCGGCTCGAGCGTCGCCAGGCCGGTGGCGATGTTGACCATGATCGGGAAGAAGCTGATCAGGAACGCGGTCAGGATCGCCGGGCCGGCGCCGATGCCGAACCAGACCACCAGGATCGGCACGAACGCCGCCTTCGGCAGCGCGTTGAACGCGGTCATCAGCGGGTACATCGCGTCGTAGGCGAGGCGCGAGCTGCCCATCAGGAAGCCGAGCAGCACGCCGACGACGATCGCCAGGCCGAAGCCGACCATCGTCACCCAGAAGGTGCGCCAGGCGTGGCCGAGGATCGTGCCGCGGTGCTCCCAGGTCTGCTCCAGGATGCGCGCCGGGCTCGGGAAGATGAACTCGCTCACCGAGAACAGCGTGCACACCGCCTGCCACAGCGCGAGCGTGGCCAGCAGCAGGATCAGCGGCGACCAGCGGTGCAGCGGGGTGCGCTCGTTCATTGCGGCAGCCCTCCGCCGATCCGGGCCACCGGCTTTCGCATCGCCCCGATGTGGCCGCGCAGCTCGTGCACGATGTCGGTGAACTGCGGCGTGTAGGTGATCTCCAGGTCGCGCGGCCGCGGCAGGTCGATCCGGCGCTCGACGATGATGCGCCCGGGGCCCTTGCTCATCACGTACACCGTGTCGGCGAGGAACACGCTCTCGCGCAGGTCGTGCGTGACGAGGATGACGTTGAACCTCTGCGCCGCCTGCAGGTCGCGCATCGCGCACCACAGCTCCTCGCGCGTGAACGCGTCGAGCGCGCCGAAGGGTTCGTCGAGCAGCAGCATCTTCGGCTCGTGCACCAGCGCGCGGCAGATGCTGGCGCGCTGCTGCATGCCGCCGGACAGCTGCCAGGGGAACTTGTCCTCGTAGCCGGCCAGGCCCACGCTCGCGAGCAGCCGGCGCGCCTTGGCCACGTACTCGTCGCGCTTCGCGCGGAAGCTGGAGCGGTAGGGCTCGACGATCTCCAGCGGCAGCAGCACGTTGTCCAGCGTCGTGCGCCACGGCAGCAGGCTCGGTGCCTGGAAGGCCATGCCGCTGATCTTCAGCGGGCCCGTGACCGGTTGGCCGTCGATCCGGATCGTGCCCTTGCTCGGCATGTTCAAGCCGGTGGCCAGCTTCATGAACGTGCTCTTGCCGCAGCCGGAAGGGCCGACGATCGCGATGAACTCGCCCCGGTCCATCTGCAGCGTGATGTCCTCGACCGCGTACTGGCCCTGCGCCAGCAGTTGCCGGTTGTAGGCCAGCCAGACCCCCTGGAAGTCGACGAACGGGCTCATGTCGTTGCGGCGTGGTTCGAGGCCCGGCGCCGGCCCCGCGTCGGGCAGGTGCCGGGCCGATGCGGATAATGCGTGGCTTTGCCCGCACGCCCCGCCACCCGATGATTCGAATGCCTGTCCTGCGCGCCCTGCGGCGTGCCCTGCCGCGCCGGCCGCTGCGCACGGCGCTGCCGGCGCTGCTGCTGGCGCTGGCCGCCGCGCCCGCGACGGCGCAGAGCCCCGCGCCCGACCCCTACGCAGGCTGGCCCGGCTGGCTGAAACCCAACGCGGACGACGACCACTGGCGCATCTTCCTCGCGCCCTACACCGCGCACTTCCACAAGGACGAGGACGGGATCCACGAGAACGTCTACCTGGTCGGGCTGGAGCGGCAGTACGGCAACGGCTGGCTGTGGGGGGCGACCTACTTCAGCAACTCGTTCGGCCAGTCGAGCGGCTACGTCTACGTCGGCGAGCAGGTGATCGGCTGGAGCCCGTGGCCGCAGCTGTACGCGAAGTGGACCGCCGGCATCGTCTACGGCTACACCGACCCGTACGAGGACAAGATCCCGTTCAACGTGAACGGCTTCGCCCCCGGCATCATCGTCGGCCTGGGCTGGCAGTTCACGAAGCAGTTCTCGATGCAGTTCAACCTGCTCGGCGCCGCCGGGCTGATGTTCCAGTTCACCTGGGACCTGCAGTAGCCGCCGCGCCGGCCTCACTTCTTCGCCGCGGCGAAGATGTTGCGCTCGGCCTCCGGCGGCAGGAAGCTGCCGTTCCAGACCGCGTTCGGGTTGATCCGCTCCTTCGTGCCGAAGGCGTCCGACACCTGGCTCGCCATCAGGCTCAGGCGCGGCCCGAGCGCATTGCCGAAACCCTCCGCCTTGGCGTCGGGCGTGAGCACGGTCGCGTCCAGCGCCAGGTTCAGCCGGCGCAGCTCGAGGGCCTCGTTGATGATGCCGTCGCGCGCCTTCACCGTCGCGATTCCCGCCTTCGGGTCGGCGATCACGTCCTTCATGCCCTTCGTGAACGCCTTCAGGAAGCGCTTCACCGCGTCCGGGTTCTTCTTCAGGAACTCCTCGCCGACGATGATCGCGTTGCCGTAGAGCTTGACGCCGTACTGCGGGTACGGCAGCACGACCACGTCCTCGGTCTTGACGCCGCGCGCCTCGAGGTTGAGCAGCGAGGTGAACGAGAAGCCGGTGATCGCGTCGACGTCGCCGCGCACCAGCATCGTCTCGCGCAGCGGCGGGTCCATCGAGGTCCATGTCACGTTCGCGACGTTGTTCGCCTTGGCGAAGATCGGCCAGCTCTTGCGCCCGGCGTCGAACACCGGCGCGCCCAGCTTCTTGCCGTCGAGGTCCTTCGGCGCCTTGATGCCGCTCTTCTTCAGCGCCAGCACCGCCGCCGGCGTGTTGTTGTAGACCATCATCACCGCCACCGGCTTGTTCGGCGCCGCGGGGTTGTTCGCGACGAACTCCATCAGCGCGGCCAGGTCGGCGAAGCCCATGTCGTAGGTGCCGCTGGCCACGCGCGTGACCGTGCCGCCCGAGCCGTTGCCGGCGTCGATCGTGACGTTCAGCCCCTCGGCCTTGAAGTAGCCCTTCGCGGCCGGCACCAGGAACAGCGCCGCCGGGCCTTCGAAACGCCAGTCGAGCTGGAACTTGACATTGGTTTCCTGGGCCTGCGCGGCGGGCCACGGGGCGGCGACGACGGCGAGCGCCGCCAGCAGGCGGCGGCGCGCGGGTGAGTACAGCGGCATGCAGCAGCTCCGGGTTCGGTGGGGTGCGGCGGCGGGCCGAACGGCCCGCCTCGGGCGGGGGACTGCAAATTCTGGGCGCACCCGGCGCACCGCTGGAATCGGGTCAAGCACTCATCCGGTGCCTCCCGTCAGCCGCGAACCCGCCTGCCCCGCGACGTCTCCCGGCTTCAGCCGCTGCGCCGCGCGCATCAGAAGCGAGCGCAGCCGGCGATGCGAGGCCTGCTGGTGCGAGCGCTCGTGCCAGAGCTGGTAGAAGCGCATCGTCGGGAACTCGATCGGCAGTGCCTTCACCGTCAGCGGCAGATGGCACGCGAAGTGCTCGGCGAAGTGGCGCGCCGTGGTGAACAGCAGGTCGCTGTCCGCCGGCAGGTGCGGCGCCACCTCGAAGTACGGCACGACGACGCGCGCATCGCGTGCCAGGCGGCGCGACGCCAGAAAGGTCTCGACGACACCGCGCTGGGCCATCGAATAACGCGCCGGCACGACATGCGGCGCGGCGAGGTAGCTGTCCAGCGTCAGTTCCGCGGCGGCCAGCGGATGGCGCCGGCTCATCACGCACACCAGTTCGTCCTCGAGCAGCAGCGGCAGATGCTGCGCGAGCTGACCCGCGCCCAAGAACGGCTGCCCATCCAGCTGTTCTGGGAGTACGAGTCCCCTGCCTGGGCGGCCAAGTTCCTCGATGCCTGGTGCACCCGGGCAATGCGTTCACGCATCGGGCCGGTCAAGAAGTTCGCCGCCACCGTGCACGCGCACCGACAGCTGCTGCTCAACTACTTCAGGGCCAAGAAGCAGTTCTCCAGCGGCGTCATCGGGGGCCTGAACAACAAGGCCAAAGTCACACTGAGAAATGAAGTCGTCGCCCGTGCCGCCGCCGATGAAGTCGTTGCCCTCCATCCCGCTGATCTGGTCGTTGCCCGCCCCGCCCGACACCACGTCGTCCGCGACAGCGGCTTCGACGTAGTCATCGCCGTCCCCTGCATCGATGACATTGCCGTCGGCCTCGGACAGCGTGCCTGCCATGTCGCTCTGGAAGACCTGCTGACCGCTGGCGTTCAAGTACACCTGCCAGTCGAACCCGCGATACACGACGGTCGGTGCGCTGGGCCGAAGCTCTCCGCGCGTGCGGCCGCTGTAGCCTGTGTCCCAGATCGTGCGGCTGCCAAAGATCTGGTCGATGCCGGCGCCACCTTCGAGCCGGTCCGCCCCTGCGCCGCCGATCAACACGTCGTTGCCCGCATCGCCGCGCAGCACGTCGTCGCCATCGCCCCCGTACAGGAAGTCATTGCCGCCCAGGCCCAGAATCAGGTCGGCCGCGGCCGTGCCGCGGATGCTGTCGTCGGCGTCGGCCTGCGGCCCGGCGCTGACGTAGTTCAGGTCAGCGTCCAGCGCGTAGACCTTCGTGCCGTCGGGATCGGTGCTCAGCACGACCTTCTGGAAGTCGCCGGACAGCGTGTTCGTCGTCGGTGGCGTGACGACCGCGGCGGGCAGCGAGATGCCCATGCTGCGCGATGCACTCCAGTCGCGCGCGATGATGCTTTCGGCACCGCCGGCGCGGGTGATCACCAGATCCTGGGTTCCGGCTCGCTGCCCCGTCGTCAGCTTGTAGGTGAAGCGCTTGTCCGCGTCCTGCCAGAGGTCCGCCGTGCCCATGAGCTTGACGCCGGCCGGCAGGGTCACGCCGTCCCATTGGATCCGGTGCCTGCGCCAGCAACAACGGCTCGGTCAGCGTCCGCGACAGCTGCGGCCCGGCGCCGTCGAGCTTGCGCGGCGCGGGCGGCCGGCCGAGCGTGTTCGGCCGGTACAGCCCCAGGCTCTTCATCACCAGCGCGGGGCGGAAGACGTTCGCGCTCCACGACCAGAGCCCGTAGGTGAGCAGCGGGCCGAGCACGTGGCGCTGCAGGTCGAAGCGTTCGGTCATCGCGTCCCTCCCCGGTGCCGGCGCACGCAAAATCATGCGCTCGGCCCCGATGAACCAGCTCAAGTCGCTTCGACGACCCAGGGATTGAACAGCGGGACTCGCGCGAGCTTGTCGTCGCCGGTATCGCGGGTTGCGACCGTCAGCCCGTGAGCATCGAGTAGAAGCCGCGCCCCAACGTCGGCTCGTGCCCGACGCAGGTGCCATCACTGACGAGTGACTTCTTGCGGCTTCGGCAGGTCGTACTTGCCGTCGACGACTGCCTTGCCAGGCCGGTACACCCGCATGACGAGGAACCAGTTGTCGGTCGGGGTGTTGATTCGATTCGCGACCGCCCCGCAAGCCGCGGCCGACCCGTAGAACACGGTGAAGCTGCCGTCCGGATCGAGCTTCAGCTGCTTGTTCGAGAGGTGCGACTCCTCGTCCTTCAGGTACTTGTCGGCGCCGTACATCGTCAGAGAGAAAAATCCCTTCTCGCCGAACGGCGGCGGGGTGTAGGTCGCGCGGTAGCACTTCGAGCCGCTGAGCCCGTACTCCTTGTTGATGTAGACCGCGTGCTGGGGCGGAAGCAGACCGAGCGCTATCGCGACGCCCATGCGCTGCATCTCCGGATCGACCTTGCCGCGCGCCCCCGAGGTGCCGTTCAGATTCGGCAGTGCCTTGGCCTTCTGCTGATACTGGGCTCGAACCGCATCGAGACTGGCCTTGTCCCAATCGCCGGGCTTGAAGGACTTCACCTGGGTGCCCTTCGGCCACGTCACCTTGATCTGATCCTGCAGGCTGTTGACGTACTTGAGGTCGTCCGGATCGGACGGATCGACCTGCGTCCGTATCACGATGCCCACGAACGGCGTGGCCGCGACGATCTCGTGCGCACCGGCGCCGTAGAACACCTGGTCGATGTAGTGGTCGTTCTGCAGGATCATCGCCGACTGATAGCGGCCGTCCTTCGACTTCGGCAGCGTGACGACCGTGCCCTTCGGCGCATGGAAGATGCCGAACGAGTAGACCGTATCGCGGTTCATCGTGACCGCCGGCTGCTTGTCCAGCGGGATGACCGAGCGGTCGTGACGGAAGCGGTTGGAGCCCACTTCGGCGACGACGTTCTGGAAGGCGCCGTCGACGTCGGCGCGAGCAAAGTTCTCCGGCGTGACCTTCACCTGTGCCACGGCGCTGGCGGACATCAGCCCAGCAGCGATCACTAAAACGGCATACCCGGCGTGTCTCATCGTCTCGGCTCCGAGGAGTGGTTGGCGCGCCGAATTCTTACGGGGCTTTCAGGTCAAAATTGCCTATATCTGGCAAATCAAGGGCTGGCATGAAGGGGCGCGCGACTTCGCCGGCCGAGGGCGTGCGGCTGCTGTCCAGGATCGGCTGGCTCAGTGAAACCTCGGCGGATTTTCAGAAGCGGTTGTGGGCCGCCGCGATCTGGCGCGAGCTCCCTGCGGGGAAGGTGTTCAATCGCGCCGGCGATCGTGATGCGGGAATGTGGGGCATCGCCAGCGGTCAGATCAACCTCACGAGCGGTCTGAGTGTCGGCGACTCGCCCGTGGCGGACGTCTGGTTGCCGGGCCACTGGGGAGGGTTCGGGCCGATCCTCAGCGGCTTTCGTGCCGCGAACGCGGAGCCGGCCGTAGCGTCGCTGCTGGCGTTGGTACCGTACGCCGCGTTTACGCAGATGCTCGATGAGCGACCGGCGTGGTGGAGGTTCGTGGGCCGCCTCTCGGCCAGGTACACGTTCAGATTCGCCGGCGCGGCAGGGGACCTGCTGATTCCGGACCCGCGCCTTCGCCTGATTGCCGTGCTGCTTCGGCTGGCCGACTGCCGCCATCGCGACTCGGAACTCGGGATGCCGATCGTCCTGCGCTTGACCCAGCTGCAGCTGGCCCAGTGCGCGAACGTGTCGCGACAGCTCGTCGGACCGCTGCTCCACGACCTGCAGGCCCAGGACAGCATCACGGTGGGCTACCGGGAGTTGACGATGCGAAAGACCGCGGCGCTGCGCCGACAGCTCGACGCCTCGTGACCTCGAGCTTATGCGGAACCCATCAGTTTACGAATGGATCGAGGGCGGACTCCGTTTCCGGTTGACGGACGCGTCGGCCTTCACGGCTTCCTCAGGCTGCGCTGCGCCGAGTGCGGCCACGACAGGCTGCTGGCCTTCAGCTGCAAGCGCCGCGGGTTCTGCCCGTCATGCGGTGCGCGGCGGATGTCGCAGACCGCGGCGCACCTGGTGGACCACGTCATCCCCCATGTGCCGGTGCGGCAATGGGTGCTGTCGCTGCCGATCCCGCTGCGCGTGCTGCTGGCCGCACAGCCCGAGCTGGTCACGCCGGTGCTGCAGGTGGTGCAGCGCGTGGTCACGCGGCACTTGCTGACCGCTGCCGGGCTCGTCGCTGACGAAGGCCACGGTGGCGCCGTCACGCTGATCCAGCGCTTCGGGTCCGCCGCCAACCTCAACATTCACCTGCGCTGCCTGGTCCTGGACGGGGTGTACCGCTGCCACGCCGATGGCGCGCCCAGCTTCGTCGAGGCCGGTGCGCCCACCGACGAGGAACTGCATGCGCTGCTGCAGACCGTCATTGCCCGGCTCATGAAGATGCTCACGCGCCGGGGCGTGCTGGTCGAGGACATGGGCCAGACCTACCTGGCCGTGCCGGATGCCGACGGCGAGGGGGCGCGCACGCTGCGTCCGCTGCAGGCCGCAGCCATCACTTACCGCATCGCCTTCGGGCCCCGCGCCGGGCAGAAGGTGCTGACCGTGCGGGGTGCGATGCCGCGCGAGGGCGCAGCGCGCCAGCCCCTGTGCGCCGACATCGATGGTTTCAGCCTGCACGCCGCGGTGCGCGTCGAGGCACATGACCGCAAGCGGCTGGAGCAGCTGTGCCGCTACATCACCCGGCCGGCGCTTTCCGACGCGCGGGTGCAGCTCAACGCCGCCGGACAGGTGGAGTCTCAAGCTCAAGACACCGTGGCGCGACGGCACCACGCACCTGGTGATGAGCCCGCTGGAGTTCATGCAGCGGCTGGCGGCGCTGGTGCCGAGGCCGCGGTTGCATCTGATCAGGTTCCATGGTGTGCTGGCACCGAACGTGAAGCTGCGGGCGCTGGTGGTGCCGCAAGCACCCGAGGTGCAAGAGCAAGCCAACGAAGCAGCCGTTGCCGACGGCTGTGAGGTCGAGACGGTTCAGGCCCCGCCACACCGCATCAGCTGGGCGCGGCTGCTCAAGCGCGTGTTCGACATCGACATGCAGCGCTGCCCGAACTGCGGCGCGGGGAACTGAAGATCATCGCGGCCATCCTCGAGCGACCGGTGATCGAGAAGATCCTCAGCCACATCGGGCTGGATCCGCAGCCGCCGCCCAGGGGCAGCGCGCGCGAGGCGGGGCAAGACTGAAGCCGGCGGAGCGCGCCGACCGTCCCGGACACCGGACACATCAACACGGGCTGCGCAGCCCGGCGGCAGCCGCAGGTGGCGGTGCGCCGCATGTGGGCTCGACGGCGCTGGACCCAGGGTCAACCCTGAGATCAAGGCCTAACGAGCCCGAGGCGGACCGTCGGGGCGGGCCGAAGCGGGACAAGGCAACGGCCCAGGCGTCAGTTTCAAGCCATCCAGGCAGGCATCGGCCGCCCACCCAGGGCTGACACGGGCTTTCCAGAGGCCGTTTGAAATTCCTATGCGCCGGCAGGACGGCCGGCGCGGGCGAGGCGGGTGCGGGAATGGATGGAGGGGCCACGCTGCCGGCATCGGTGTGATCCCGCTCGGATGCCTGCACCGCCGCGATGAAGCGGTAGCCTCGCCGCGGCACGGTCTCGATGTAGCGCGGCGCTGCCGCATCGTCGCCCAGCTTGCCGCGCAGGCTGTTCATGGTGCTCTTCAGCACCGACTCGCTGACATGCCGGTGGCCCCAGACGGCATCCAGCAGCTCGTCCTTGCCGACCAGGTGGCCCGGCCGCTCGACCAGGTGCCGCAGCACGGCCCACAGGCGCGGCGGCAGGCCCACCGACTCGCCTTCGCGCAGCAGGCGACCGGCCACGCGCTCCAGCCGGAACGGGCCGAATGCCAGATCAGGTGGGCTTGCGGGGTCGCGACTCATCGGTCGCGGATTCTCGGGGCGTGCGGGCACATGGCCATGGGCCCGGTGTCCTGAGGTGGCGCCAGCGCGAAGCTGCCGACACCGTCAGCAGGCCCAGTGCGGCCAGCGCCAGCGTCGAAGGCTCGGGCACCGCCGAGGTCAGAAACACGCCCGATCCGGAGCGGTAGGTCACGCCGTCGGGCAGGAAGAACTGCAGGCGGCCGGTGTTGCCGAAGTCGGTGGCGCCGTTGCCGGCGAACGCCGTCATCTGGAACAGCAGGCCCAGGTCGACCTGGCTGCCGACCAGGTCATACCGTGCATCGAACTGGATCAGATCCGACGAGAGGATCGTGTAGCTCGGGTTGATCCAGAAGCCGTTCTGGCTGCCGCCGACGAAGTCGTTCTGGCCGTTCTCGCTCACGCCGCCGAAGGCTTGGGCCGAACCGAAGTCGAAGTTGAAGTTCATGCGGCCCGTACTGTTGTCGGTGATCAGGCCGTCGATGACGAAGCGCACGCCGATCGACGTGTGGGTGTCGGCATCGGCGTTGGCCACCTGGAAGCTCAGCGTGTCGCTCAGCCGTGCGAAGGCCATGCCGAAGCTGCCTTCGACGATGGGGCGCCCGGTCACGCGCTGCTCGCCGCTGGCATAGACGCCGATCTTCCCGGCGGCCAGGTCGGCATAGGCCCGGGCGTCGGCGGTGGTGGTGTTGAAGGGGGGCGGGATGACCGTCATCGTCGCCTGGCTGGAGGCGCGGGTGGCGGTGCTGCTGGAGCCGGGGTCAACGCTGAATCCGGGATTGCAGCCGAGCGCTTGGGTGCCGCAGTTGGTATCGGTGAAGCCGCCGACCATCGCGTCAATCAACGGGGAGTAGCCGGCGATGCGGCGGGTGTTGTAGCCGCTGGCGGTGAACAAGCCGGCTTCGACATCAAGCGCTTCGGTGAAGGTGTGAACCGCGTACGTCGGTGCGGCAACGGCGGCGCTGCTGGTCAGCCAGACGGCGACACAGGCGGCTGTCGCGGTCAGGCTCCGCGGCAGCCAATGGGCGAGGGGCTTCATGAGAATGACTCCTTTCGGTATGAGGTCGGGGCGACCAGCCACATGCTGGCGCGGCCGGCGTCATCGCAGCGTCACCGGCACTCAGCGGGAGACGGGGCGGGCGGCGCAGGCTTGCGGTACGGGCAGCCGGGCCCGTGCTGCAGCAGATCGGGCTGCCAAGCTTGCGCCCGGCAGCCGGTGCAGGTAAAGGTGCCGCCGAGCGGGCCGTCGGGCACATAGACCAGCAGCTGCGGGCCCGAGGGGGCGCCGGCGGGCGGCATGGGTGGGATCGGCGGGATCGGCGGAATTCGCGGCCGGGGCGGTGTTCGCGGCATAAGCGGCATCGCCGGCCCGGGCGCCGGGCTGGGTCTCGGGCGTGGCGCGTCGGCGGGCTCAGCGGGCGTGGTGGGCGAAGCGGGCGGCATGGCATCATCACCTTGGCATGAACGGCGTCACCGGGGCGTCAACGGTGCACCTGAGGCACAACGCCTTCGCCACATCCCCAGCGGTCGGGGGCTTGTGCGGCGGCCCGGGGTTCCGACATGCTTGGCCTGCCCGCGCCATATGACTGCCCCTGTTTCGCCCGATGGCCGCTCACTGGTGCTGCACGCCGGCACCCATTGGCTGTCGCCGGACGGCATGCCGCACCCGCTGGAGCGCAAACACGCTGCCGTGCTGGCGTGGCTGTGGCTGGAAGGACCGACACCCCGCTCGCGGCTGGCCGGCCTGCTGTGGCCCGACGTGCCCGAAGAACGCGCGCGCGGCAACCTGCGCCAGAGGCTGCTCAGGCTGCGCCGAGAGGCCGGCGAAATCATCACCGACACCGCCGGCCTGCTTGCCCTTGGCCCTGGCGTGCGGGTGCTGCCGCCCGACCCGCCGGGGGCGCCGCTGCTGCAGAACCTTGATTTCGACGACTGCGAGGCCTTCGCGCGCTGGCTCGACGGCCGCCGTGAGGCCGAACGCGAACGCCGCAAGCGCGAGTGGCTGGCCGAGGTGCGCGAAGCCATGTCGTCCGCACAAGGCGAGCGGCTCGACGATGCGCTGTATGCCGCGGACCAGCTGCTGCAGACCGACCGCGAAAGCGAAGAGGCCTACCGGGTACTGATGGAGGTGTATTACCTGCGCGGCGACCACGCCGCCGCGCTCTCGGCCTTTGACCGCTGCCGCGACATGCTGCGCCGTTTGTACGGCGTGTCGCCATCAGCGGCCACCCGGCAGCTGGGCGACACGCTCCTGGCCGCCGCACGCGCGGCGAAGGCCACGCAGGACGCCCAGGCGGCCTGGGCGCCAACGCCGCCCGGGCACCGGACCATTCCCGCCACCGTGCTGCGCCCGCCGCGCCTGGTGGGCCGCGGCGCAGCGCTGCAGGCCCTGCGGCAGGCCTGGTTCGCCGGCCGGCTGCCCTGCGTCGCCGGCCCGGCCGGCGTCGGCAAAAGCCGGCTGCTGGCCGATTGGTCCGCAGCGCTCGGCCCGGTCACCCTGGCGATGGCCCGGCCGGGTGATGCAGTGCTGCCCTACGCCTCGCTCAGCCGCTTGTTGCTTGCGGCGCTGGAGCGCTTTCAGCCGCCGCTGGACAGCGCCCACGCCCGCCAAGCGGCGCGGCTGCTGCCACGCCTGGCCGCTCTGCCTGGACTGGCCGGCTTGACGGTGGAACCGATAAGGACCGACTACGAACGCAACCAGGCCCTGCTGGCGCTGGCCCAGCTGATGGCTGACTGCATGCAGCGCGGCGCCGTGGCCTTTGTGCTCGACGACCTGCAGTTCGCCGACAGTGCCAGCGTGACGGCGCTGCGCGTGCTGGCCGAGCGCGATGAGGACAACGAAGGCCACGGCCTGCGCTTTGCCTTTGGCCTGCGCCCGGAAGAGGCCGGCGCCGAGGTCGAGGCCCTGATGGTGTCCCTGGAGGCCGGCAGGCACTGGCAGCGCATCGACTTGGCGCCGCTGTCGGCCGACGCTGCCGCCGAGCTGCTGGACAGCCTGGCGGTGCCGGCCTTCGACGCCCGGGCCTGGAGCGGCCCGATCTGGCAGCAGGTCGGCGGCAACCCCGCATTCCTGCTCGAGTCGGTGAAGCTGCTGTTGTCCACCGACGCGGTCGCCCTGCCGAATGCTCGAGCGGCAGTCCTGCCGAATGCACAAGCGGCCGTTCTGCCTTTGCCGGCCAGCATCGAGGCGGTGATCCAGCGCCGCATTGAGCTGCTGTCGCCGCGCGCGCGCCACCTGGCGCAGCTCGCGGCCATTGCCGGCAGCGGCTACAGCATTCCGTTGGCCGCCGCGGCGCTGGCCTGCGCGCCCATCGAACTCAGCGAGCCCCTGCGCGAGCTCGAACTGCGCCAGGTCTTCTACGGCCGCCAGTTCGTGCACGACGTCATCGCCAGCGTCACGCGGGCGGCGGTGCCCAAGGCCGTGGCCGACTTCATGCATCGCTTCGTGGCGGAGCACCTGCAGCAGCAGGGTGGCGACGCGGCGCAGATCGCCGATCACTGGTGGGCCTGCGGCGAGTGGCGACTGGCCGGCCGGGCATTTCGCCTGGCCGCGCAGGCGGCCGGCACCGCCGCGCTGGCCAACGAGCAGGCGGCGCTGCTGGACCGCGCCATCGCCGCATTCGAGTGTGATGCGGCCGCCCACGACGAGCTGTTTGCAGCTGTGGAGGACCGGGCCAACGTCTTCGAATCCACTGACCACGAAGGCCTGCGCCCGCAGCTGGTGCAGCGCCTGCAGTCGTTGGCCCGATCAGAGGCGCAGCAGCTGACCGCACTCAACCACCACAACGGCTGGCTGGCCAACCTGGCCCAGCCGCTGGAGGAAGACCGGCTGCAGGCCGGCATCGCGCGCGGGCTGGCCGTTGGTCGCCCGGATCTGGCGTGGCTGCTGGCGCGGACGCTGGGCTTGCACTGGGGTATGAACAACCGTGCGGCCGAGGGCCTGGCGCTGCTGGCCGAGCACGAACGCTGGGTGGACAGCGAAGGCGACGCGGACGCCCAGGCGCAATACCGCATCGCCCGCAGCAGCATCCATGCCTTTGGCGACCATCTGCCCGAGGCGATTGCCGAGGCCCGCCTGGCCGTGGCGGCGGCCGCCAAGGCCGGCGATTGGCCCAACGCACTGCCGGCGATGAGCAACCTGGGCGTGATGCACTACTGGCGCGGCGAGTACGCCGCTGCCCACGAGGTGCTGGCGCAGGCGCGGGCGCACCGCGAGCGGCTGTACGGCGGCCGCGGCAGCGGCATCAAGATCGACATCCACCTCGGCGCCGTGCTGTACGAGCTCGGCCACGCCGACGAGGCCCGCACGATGCTGGAAGCTGCCTTGGCCGAGATGCAGCGCTGGCCCGACAACGACTACCGCCGCACCGAATGCCTGCTGGCCCACAACCATCTGGCGCAGATGTTCCTGGCGCTGGGCCAGCATCAGGACGCCGCCGCCGCGCTGGCGCATGACGCCACCGGCGTGGCCGATCGCTTTCTGGGCCGGCGCTTGGCGCTGCGCCTGCGCTGGCAGCGCCTCAACGGCGTCGCCGACCCCGCATTGGTGAACGAACTGCAGGCCCTGCACCGCCGCGTGGCCTCGCCCTTCAACCGCTGCCTGATGGCGCTGGAGCTGACGCGACAGCTGGCACCCGCGGCGGCATTGACGGCATTGCGCGGCTGGTTCGACAGCCCGCCGGCCCGCCAGCGCCCGGGCCTGCAGCTGCACATCGCCGCGTTGGCCGCCGCCGTCAGCGCGCAGGTCATGGACCTGCCGCAGGCGCGCAGCTGGCTGGCCCAGGCGCAGGCCCTGCGGGCGCATTGCGCGCCGTTCGATATGCATCCGCGAGAGATGCAAACGCTGCTGGGCGCAGCCGCTGAGGCGGGCGCCTGAAGCCGCGGGCTCAGGAGCCCGCGGCGCCGGCGCTGCCGCGCCGCCAGCGCGCTCCGGTCATTCGGCCGAGCGCTTGGTACTGCGGCATGCCGACTGCCGTGCCGAGCAGGGCGACCTGCGCATTGGCCACAGCATCCAACCCCCACGCGTTGTCTGTGCCGCGGATGGCTAGCACCTTCTCACCAATGGGTATCCCGTTGCTGTCGACGCGTTGGAAGAGCGCCGCCGAGAAGCCGTTGCCGAGGTCAACCTCGTCAAGCACGGACCACTGCCGGTCGAAGGCCTCAGCTTGTGACGCGGCCATCCCGGCTGCACGATACCTACCGGTCTTGGGGCCAGGCAAGAGCAAGCCTGCCGCGTAGCTCGCCGCTGCGCGTGCGCGCCGCGGCGACCTGCAGCACGGCGGCGGCCTCGGCTTCCAGCCAGGGCCCGTCGACCCGGACCGCACGCGAGGCGCCGGCCAGCACCGCACGCGCCGCGATCGGCAGCGTCGGTCCGCCCATGATCCGCGTCATCTCGGCCTGCGACGCCGCATAGACGACGCGGCTCACATCGGCCCGGAACAGCGCCGCGGCGCACATCGCGCACGGCTCGCCGCTGGCATATACGGTCGCGCCCTGTGCCGCCGCCGGACCGCCGCGCGCCTGGGTCTCCCGCACCAGCACCATCTCGGCGTGGGCCGTGCAGTCGGCAAGCGAGCTCTGCCGGCACGGAGCGGCCGCGATATCGAAACCCGGAATGACGCATATTCCTGTACAGACATTGTCACCGGCCTCATTTGTCGCGACCATCGCGGGCGTCCCGACGAGAAGCAAGACAGGTCGAGACGCAGGCACCTCGGCACCTCGGCACTTCGGCACTTCGGCGCCGGCCGGCAGCGACCTGATGACCCGGCTGTATCCGGCGCAGGCCGGGGCGGGTCCTGATCCGCCGCGCGCCGGCGGCCGCGGCCGGCCCCCAGCCGGCTGCGGCGCCGGGCCCACGCGCACCCACGTCAACGACTTGCGGGCCCTGCTCATCGAAGCCTGAGCCCGCCCCACCTCCACTACCGGCCACACCCCCATGCGCAGAACCCGCAACGCCAAGATCGTCGCCACCCTCGGGCCGGCCAGTTCGACGGCCGAGGTCATCGAACGGCTGTTCGTCGCCGGCGTCGACGTGTTCCGGCTCAACTTCAGCCACGGCAGCGCCGACGACCACCGCTCGCGGGTCGACGCCATCCGCAGCGTCGAGGCGAAGCACGGCCGGCCGATCGCGATCCTGGCCGACCTGCAGGGCCCGAAGCTGCGTGTCGGCACCTTCGCCGGCGGGCCGGTGCAGCTCCAGGCCGGGCAGGCCTTTCGCCTGCAGCTCGCGCCCACGCCGGGCAGCGCCGAGGCGGTCACGCTGCCGCACCCGGAGATCTTCGCCGCGCTCGAGCCCGGCGCCGAGCTGCTGCTCGACGACGGCAAGCTGCGCCTGGTGGTCGAAGGCTGCGACCGCGACAGCGCCGACACGCGCGTCGTCGTCGGCGGCCGCCTGTCGGACCGCAAGGGCGTCAACGTGCCCGGCGTCGTGCTGCCGATCTCGGCGCTGACCGAGAAGGACCGGCGCGACCTGGCGACGGCGCTCGATCTCGGCGCCGACTGGGTCGGCTTAAGCTTCGTGCAGCGCCCCGAAGACCTGCACGAGGCGCGGCAGCTGATCGGCGGCCGCGCGGCGATCATGGCCAAGCTGGAGAAGCCGGCCGCGATCCAGCGCCTGGAAGAGATCGTCGACGCCGCCGACGCGGTGATGGTGGCGCGCGGCGACCTCGGCGTGGAAATGCCGGCCGAAGCCGTGCCGCCGCTGCAGAAGCGCATCGTCCGCGCCTGCCGCAAGCGCGGCCGGCCGGTGATCGTGGCCACGCAGATGCTCGAGTCGATGATCGACAGCCCGGTGCCGACGCGTGCCGAGGCCTCCGACGTGGCCACCGCCATCTACGACGGCGCCGACGCGGTGATGCTGTCGGCCGAATCGGCCGCGGGCAGGCACCCGGTCGGCGCGGTGGAAATCATGAACCGCATCATCGAGCGGGTCGAGGCCGACCCGCTGTACCGCCAGTTCCTGGAAGCCTCGCACAGCGGCAACCTGCCGGGCGAAACCGACATCGCCGACGCCGTGTGCTGCGCCATGCGCCGTGCGGTGGCGCTGCTGCACGCGCGGGCGATCGTCTGCTGCACGCACTCGGGCCACACCAGCCTGCGCGCCGCGCGCGAGCGCCCCGAGGCGCCGATCCTGAGCCTGACCCCGCTGCTGCCCACCGCGCGCAGCCTGGCGCTGGTGTGGGGCGTGCACTCGCTGCATGTCGAGGATATGGCCAGCGTCGAGCAGACCGCCACCACGGCCGGCGTGCTCGCGCGCCGCGAAGGCTTCGCCAACGCGGGCGATGCCTTCGTCGCCATCGCCGGCATGCCCTTCGGCACGCCGGGCACGACCAACCTGATGCGCATCGGCATCGCCTGAACCCGACGACGACTCCCATGACGCAGATTCGACACATCCAGGGCTTCGAGATCCTCGATTCGCGCGGCAACCCGACCGTGGCCGCCGAGGTGACGCTCGACGACGGCAGCCGCGGTTATGCCGCCGCGCCGAGCGGCGCTTCCACCGGCAGCCGCGAGGCGCTGGAACTGCGCGACGGCGACAAGGCGCGCTACGGCGGCAAGGGCGTGCGCCGCGCGGTGGCGCACGTCGAAGGCGAGATCGCCGCGGCGCTGTGTGGGCTGGCGGCCACCGACCAGCGCGCCATCGACGCCAGGCTGAAGGCCCTGGACGGCACGCCGACGAAGGCACGCCTGGGTGCGAATGCGCTGCTGGCGGTGTCGCTGGCCAACGCCCACGCGGCGGCCGCTGCGTTGCGGCAACCGCTGTACCGGCATCTGGGCGCGGGGTCGGTGCTGCCGCTGCCGATGATGAACATCATCAACGGCGGCGCGCATGCCGACAACAACGTCGACGTCCAGGAGTTCATGATCCTGCCGATCGCCGCGCCGACCTTCGCCGAGGCGCTGCGCTGGGGGGCGGAGGTGTTCCACGCGCTGAAGGCGCTGCTGCGCGGCCAGGGGCTGGCCACGTCCGTCGGCGACGAAGGCGGCTTCGCCCCCGACCTGCCGAGCAACGCGGCGGCGCTCGACGTGATGATGCAGGCCATCCAGAGCGCAGGCTTCGAGCCCGGGCGCGAGATCGCGCTCGGGCTGGACGTGGCCAGCTCCGAGTTCAGAACCGCCGAAGGCATGTATGTGCTCGAAGGCGAGGGCCGCCGCTTCGATTCCGCCGGCTTCTGCGACTGGCTCAAGGGGCTGACCCGGCAGTACCCGATCGTGTCGATCGAAGACGGCATGGCCGAGGGCGATTGGCAGGGCTGGCAGCTGCTCACCGCTGCGCTGGGCGCGAGCGTGCAACTCGTCGGCGATGACCTTTTCGTCACCGATACCGCGCTGCTGCAGCGGGGCATCGAGCAGCGGGCGGGCAACGCGATCCTGATCAAGCCCAACCAGATCGGCACGCTGACCGAGGCGCAGGATGCGATCGTGCTGGCCCGCGCCAACGGCTGGGCCAGCGTCGTCTCGCACCGCAGCGGCGAGACCGAGGACACGACGATTGCCGACCTCGCGGTCGGCAGCGCCGCAGGGCAGATCAAGACCGGCTCGCTCAGCCGCTCGGACCGCGTGGCCAAATACAACCGGCTCGTGCGCATCGAGCGCGAACTGGGGTCGCAGGCCCGGTTTGCAGGGGCGGCCGCGCTGGCGGGCAGGTCGGGCGTTCGCGACTGACGGCAGACCGGCAAGCCGCTTGCCATGCCCTTGCCGGAGTCGGAACGGACAGCCTCCCTTGTGAGTGCATCACATGTGCATTACATTGAGCGCATGAAGACCTCCACTCTCCCCGCCGTGCGTGTCGAGCCCGCGCTGCGCAGCGATGCCGAAGCGGTGCTCGACGAAGGCGAATCGCTCTCCGATTTCGTGGCCGCGTGCGTTCGCGACGGCATCACTTGGCGGCGAACTCAAGACGCCTTCCTTGCGCGCGCCCGAGACGCCGTCGAACGCTCCGAGCGTGAAAACAACGGCATCTCGCCGCAGGAGGTGCTGCGGCGGATGGATGACCGGCTGGATGCGGCCCACAAGCGGCTGGCGGCGGGCAAACCGCGCGCTGGGCGGTGACCCGCTACCGCGTCCTCCTGGCGGAGGAGGCGGCCGACGACTTGCTGCGCATCGAGGATCTCAGCATCGAGCGCGACCTCGCCGGCGCGACACCTGACCTTGATGTCGTCAGGCGCCTCAGAGGCGCCGTCGACCGCGCACTTCGACTGCTGGAGTTCTCACCGTACTCATGCCGCAAGGCCGCTCGCGCCCTGCACGACAACCAGCGTGAACTCATCGTTCCCTTCGGCAACGCCGGGCTCGTGGCTGCATTTGAAGTGCGTGGCGACGTCGTCCGGATCGGCGCCATTCGCCATCAGCTCGAGCAGGATTTCCACTGATCCTGATCGGCTCCGCCTCTGGTCGGTCGCCTGAGCCGTTACTTGCTTCCGAGAGACATTGCGCCGGCATGCCGCGTCAGGACAGCAGGTCGGCGAGGCTGCGCGCCACCACCTTCGTCGCCCGGCGCAGGTCTTCCAGCACGATGTGTTCGTCGGCACGCTTGGCATTGCTCTCCAGCACGGTGCGCGGCCCGGCGCCGTAGATCACCGCCGGAATGCCGCGCTCGCTGAACAAGCGCGCATCGGTGTACAGCGGCGTGCCCGAGGCTTGCACCGGCTCGCCGAACAGCTCGCTGGCATGCCGCGTCAGCGGCTCGACCAGGGCCTCGTTGCCGGGCAGCGGCTTCATCGCCAGCGCCAGCAGCAGCCGCTTGATCTCGACCGACACGCCCGGCAGGCTGGTCGCCGCCTGCTCGATCAGCCGGCGCAGTTGCGCCTCGACCTGCACCGCATCTTCCTCGGGAATCATGCGCCGGTCGATCTTCAGCACCACCTTGCCCGGCACGACGTTGGTGTTGGTGCCGCCGGTGATCTGCCCGACGTTGATGTAGCCGTGGCTGATGCCCTTGACCGCGCTGCGCGTCTGCCGCAGCCGCTGGTTCTCGTCGTACAGCGCGACCAGCACGCGCGTCGCCGCCTGCAGCGCATCGACCGCCGTCTCGGGCACGGCGGCGTGGCCCATCTTGCCGTGCACCGTCGCCTCGAGCTGCAGGCAGCCGTTGTGCGCCGTCACCACCTGGTAGCTGAAGCCGGCGGCGATCTCCAGGTCGGGTTTAGTCAGCCCCTTGTCCAGCAACCACTTCGGGCCGAGCTCGCCACCGAACTCCTCGTCGTAGGTGAACAGCAGGTCCACCCCGCCCTTCAGCGGCAGCCCTGCCGCTTCGAGCGCCCTGACGGCGAAGCTGAAGGTCGAGAAGTCGCACTTGCTGACCGCGGCGGCGCGGCCGTACAGCTTGCCGTCGGCGACTTCGCCGCCGTAGGGGTCGTGCGTCCAGCCTTCGCCCGGCGGCACGACGTCGCCGTGCGCATTCAGCGCCACGACGCGCCCCGGCCCGTAGCGGCGCTGCACGACCAGGTTGGTGATCGACTGCAGCCCATGGGCCTGCACGACTTCCGCAGGCACCTCGTGCTTCTCGGCTTCGAAGCCGAAGGCCTGCAGCAGTTCCGCGGTGCGCAGCGCATGCGGCGTGTTGTTGCCCGGCGGCGTGTCGGTGGGAACGCGCACCAGCTCCTGCAGGAACTTCACCTGCTCGTCGAAGTGCGCGTCGATCCAGGCGTCGAGCTTTGGGTAGGCAGTGGCGGTCATGGCGTCTCGTGGGCGAGTTGATCGAGCAGGTGCTGGAAGGCGCGCACGCACAGTTCGGTGTCGTGGTTGGTGACCGACTCCAGCGGGTTGTGGCTGATGCCGGCGTTCAGGCCGCGCTGGAACAGCATCGCCTGCGGCATGATCTCGTGCAGCTTCATCGCGTCGTGGCCGGCGCCGCTGGGCATGCGGAACAGCGGCAGGCCGAGCGACTGCACCGCGCGCTCCCAGCGCTGCTGCCAGGCCGGGGCGCTGGGCGCAGCGGCCGCGCGCACCGTCTCCTCGAGCTTGAAGTGCAGGCCGCGGCGTTCGCAGATGCGCGCCAGTTCGGCGCGCACGTCGGCGATGCAGGCGTCGCGCACTTCGTTCGTCGTGGCGCGGATGTCCAGGCTGAACTTGCAGCGCCCGGGCACGACGTTGATCGAGCCGTTCGGCACTTCGAGCATGCCCATCGTCGCCACCAGGTCGGGCACGCTGGCGCCGCGCTTCTCGAGGTACAGCGCAAGCTCGGCGGTGGCGGTGGCGGCGTCGCGGCGCCGGTCCATCGGCGTCGTGCCGGCATGGCTGGCCATGCCGATGATCTCGCCGACGAAGCGCGCATTGCCGTTGATCGAGGTGACGATGCCGAGCGGCAGGTCGATCTCGTTGAGCACCGGGCCCTGTTCGATGTGCACCTCGACGAAGCCCTGGTACCGGGCCGGATCGCGCTGCAGCTTCGGTATGTCGGCGATGCACAGCCCGGCGTGTTCCATCGCCTCGCGCATCGTGATGCCGTCGGCGTCCTTCTGCTCCAGCCAGCGGTGGTCGAAATGCCCGGTCAGCGCGCCCGAGCCGAGGAAAACCGCCTTGTAGCGCTGGCCTTCCTCTTCTGCGAAGCCGACCACCTCGAAGTCGAAGGGCAGGCGCTTGCCGGCGCGGTGCAGCTCGCGCACGCAGGCCATCGGCACCAGGATGCCGAGCCGGCCATCGTACTTGCCGCCGTTGCGCACCGTGTCGTAGTGGCTGCCGGTGAGCAGCCTCTTCGCATTTCCGGCGCTGCGGTCGCTGCCGTGGTAGACGCCGACGACGTTGCCGACGGCGTCGATCTCCACCTCGTCGAAGCCGCAGTCGGCGCGCATCCAGTGCGCCAGCCGCTGCGCGCAGGCGCGGTGCGCGTCGGTCAGGTAGGTGACGGTGAGCTCCCCGCGCTCGGCATAACCGGGGTCGCTGTTCGTCGCCAGCCGCTCGGCCCAGTCCCACACCAGGTTGCCGAGTTCGGGCGATTCGCCGAACTTGTCGGCCAGCCGGATCTCGGCGATGCGGTGGATGTTGCGCAGCGCCTCGGCCAGCTCGTAGTCGGGGTGGTGGTCGAGCCGGCGCTCGAAGGTGGCGATGATCTCGGCCTTGTTCAGACCCGTGCCGCGCGGCCCGCGCACCGCCAGGATGAAGGGGAAACCGAACTTGGCGTTGTAGTCGGCGTTGAGCTGCTGGATCTTCGCGAACTCCTCGGGCGTGCACTCGGTCAGCCCGGCTTTGCCCTGTTCGTTGGTCGACTCGGCCGTCAGCGTCTTGGACACCATCGCCTTGCCGGCCAGCTCCGGGTGCGCGCGGATCAGCTTCAGCTGCGCTTCGCTGCCGGCGTCGCGCAGCACCTGCGCAAAAGCCAGCTTCAGCGCGGCCAGGCTGGCGAAGGGGCGCTTGGCCCAGGCCGCTTCGGCGACCCAGGGGGAATGTTCGTAGGTGCCGTCGAGCAGGGCCGTGAATTCGGCCTGCGACGCGGCGTTCAATTGATCCAGGGTCAGCGGCATGTCATCTCCAGACGAAGGCGGTTCGGGCGTCGAAGGGGTGCGTGGCCTTCCAGTGGCGCGCGATGTCGATGCGCCGGGCGATCCACACGCGTTCGTGCTGCTGCACGTGGTTCAGGAAGCGCTGCAGTGCGCCGATGCGGCCGGGGCGGCCGAGCAGCCGGCAGTGCATGCCGATGCTCATCATCGAAGGGCCCCCGGCGCCCGCGACGGACCCGTAACCGCCTTCGGCCGGATCACGGCCGCCTTCGGCATAGTGCGCATCGAAGGCGTCGCGCAGGTACTCGAAGAACTCGTCGCCGTGGCTGAAGCCCTGCGGCAGCGCGAAGCGCATGTCGTTGCAGTCGAGCGTGTACGGCACCACCAGGTGCGGCGCCAGGCTGCCGTCGGTCTTGCGCACCTGCAGCCAGAACGGCAGGTCGTCGCCGTAGTAGTCGCTGTCGTACTCGAAGCCGCCGTAGTCGGCGACCAGGCGGCGCGTGTTCGGGCTGTCGCGGCCGGTGTACCAGCCCAGGCCATGCAGATGGCCTGCGCCGGACCGCCGCGGCCCGGTCAGCTGCTCGATGATCGCCATCCCGCGCGCCAGGTGCTCACGCTCGATGGCCTCGTCGAGGTTCTGGTAGTGGATCCAGCGCCAGCCGTGGCAGGCGATCTCGTGGCCCAGCTCGACGAAGGCGGCGGTCACCTCGGGACAACGCTCGAGCGCCATGCCGACGCCGAAGACGGTCAGCGGCAGGCCGCGCCGCTCGAACTCGCGCAGGATGCGCCAGACGCCGACGCGCGAACCGTATTCGTAGATGCCCTCCATGCTGAGGTGCCGCGCCGGGTAGGCCGCCGGGTTGAACATCTCGGACAGGAACTGCTCGCTGCCGGCGTCGCCGTGCAGCACGCTGTTCTCGCCGCCTTCTTCGTAGTTCAGCACGAACTGCAGTGCGACGCGGGCGTTGCCGGGCCAGCGCGGGTGCGGCGGGTGGCGGCCGTAGCCGGCCAGGTCGCGCGGGTAGGGCGGGTTCGGGGAAAGGGGCGTGGTCTGGGTCATCGGGGTGGGGGCGTCAGGCCGGCTGCAGCACGCTCGCCAGATCGGCGGCGCGCGGGTTCAGCCGCAGGTTGCGTTCGACGTTGCCGAGGTGCGACTCGAGCAGCCGCACGGCGGCGCGCACGTCGCGCTTTTCCAGCGCGTCGACGATGGCGACATGCTCGGCCTGCGAATGTTCGGCCGAATGCGAGGACTGGTACATCAGCGCGATCAGCGAGCTGCGCGTCAGCAGGTCTTCCAGCAGGTCGGCCAGCACCTGGTTGCCGAGCATGCGCGCCAGCACGACGTGGAAGTCGGCCAGCAGCCGCGTGCGCCCGGAGACGTCGGTGCGTGCCACCGCCTGCGCCTCGGCCGCCAGGTGCGCGCGCAGCTCGGCGATCTGCGCAGGGGTGACCTGCGCGCAAAGCTGTTTCACCATCGCCGCCTCGAGCATGGTGCGCACCTCGAAGACCTCGCGCGCCTCCTGCGGGCTGGGCTTGGCGACGAAGGCGCCGCGCGCCGGCTCCAGCGTCACCAGCCGGTCGCGGCTGAGCTGGTTCAGCGCCTGGCGCACGAGGGTGCGCGACACGCCGAAGATGTCGGCGATCTGCTGCTCGGCCAGCTTGGTGCCGGGCATCAGCCGGCGCTCGACGATGGCGCCGGTGATCGACTCGACGATGCGCTGCGTCGCGCCGCTGCGGCCGGGGTCGGCCGCGCGCGCGGCGGCGCGGCGCGCGGTCTTGGCGAGGGC
>JAFLDG010000109.1 GCA_017302495.1 Burkholderiales bacterium | reverse complement strand
GCCGGGAGCGCGGGCCGAGGGCCCCGTTGCGCCCGCCGAGGCCCGTCCCGCCCGCGGCCGGAAGCCGCGGCAATTGCGCCGGCGCAACCCGCGGCCGCGGCGGAACGGTCAGCATTCGGCTCGCGCGCAACGCGCGCCGGCCACGCAGGACAGGAGGGAGTCATGAACCTGAAGCTTCATCTGCTGGAGACCTTCGGCGCCAAGGGCAGCGACGGCGCGGCCTACAAGGTGCGCGCCTACGAGCGGCTGGCGCAGGACCCGAGCATCAGCGACGGCCAGGAGCACTGGCTGCCCACCGGCGTCGTCGAGTACCGGCTCGACGACGGTGCGCTGATCGACGCGCATGTCGACGGCTCGATGCGCGTGGTGCACAGCGGCGTGCAGTTGACCCGGGCCTAGCCCGGGCCCGGGCGCGGCGCGCCGGCGGGCTGCAGACGGCCCGGAGCCGCGGCGCGATTCGCGCAACTTTGCACCGAGCGAGGCCCTCGGGCCCGTGCCCGCGGGGACCGTGACGATGAGTGCGCCCTTCGACCCCAAACTCGCGCCCGGCTCGATCGACTTCGAGCTCGTGCCGGTCGATGCCGCACGCGCCGCGCACGACGAGCCGCCGCCCGGCGTCGAGTCGCTGCCGACGCTGGTTCCCGACTACTGGCTCCGGCGGCGGCGCAGGCCCGGGCCGAGCGACCGCGCGTTGACCGACCCGACGATCGACTGGCTGCTGGCGCTGCCCGCGGCGGTGCGGCCGAAGCTGCTGTGCGAGAAGTACGCGCGCGTGGCGAACCTGATCGCGGCGGCGGCGCCGGGCGACGAGCGCCTGGCCGCGATCGACGCCCTGCTCGTCGACCGGCGCGGCAATCGCGGCGGTTTCCCGCCCGAGGTCCGGTACGAGATCGAGCAACTGCGCGACTGGGCCGCGGCGACGGTCGCCTCAGGCGGGCGCTGAGGCGCGCGGCGGGTAGCTGGCGCCGAGCCCGGCACGGGCGTCGGCCTGGATGCCGTAGGGCGGGATCGGGTAGCGCAGGCCGTTCGCGGCGAGCTTCGTCATGCCGTCGATCGCCTTGGCCAGGTCGGCCGGCTTCAGCGCCATCAGCAGCTCGTCGTCCGGCACGCCGCCGTAGCGGCGCTCGGCGAAGCACGGGATCGACAGGCTCGGCTCGCCGGTGGCGAGCGCCCGCCCCCATGAATCGGCGCAGGACGATTCGCCGACCACGCTCCAGTCGAAGCGCCGGTAGCCGGCCCACTGCAGGCCGTTGATCAGCAGGATCATCTGGCCCGGCGTGGCGTAGACGAGGCAGACGTCCGGGGCTTCGAGCCGGCCGCCGGCCAGCGGCGACACCGCCAGCGCGGCGTAGCGGCCGTGCGGCACGGTGTGCATCGCGCGCTGGTGCGCGGCGCTGTCTTCGACGGTGGCGAACCAGACCCCGGCCATGGCCCGGCCCGACAGCCACTCGTCGTCCTGCGGGTGCAGGCCGAGCACCGCGCCGCATTGCGGGCCGACGAGGTCGTCGCGCGTGATGCCGATCGTGAAGCCCAAGCGCGCCGCCATGCCGACGATCTGGTCCGCGGTGTGGATGGCCTGCGGGCGCCGGATCTTCGGCACCGCGAGCATGTCGTCGACGCGCTCGTAGAGCTTCATGCCGACCGGCGTCGTCTTCAGCCGCAGCAGGCGGTTCAGCGCATCGGCGAGGCCGGGACCGTCGAGGGTGGCAGCGCGCGGGTCGGTCATCGTCGGGGTCTCCGGGCGTCGGTTCAAGGGCGGCACTATGCCGCAGCCGGTGCGCGCTCGGCTAAGCTGCCGGCCGCGGTCGATGGACGAGGGAACGACGATGCTGAACGCAAAGCGCGGCAAGGCGACACGGGGCCAGGTGGGGCGGGCGGTGGCCGGCGCCGAGGCGATCGAAATCAAGGCCACCGTGCCGGGGGCGCAGATCGCGGCGGCGCTGGCGCACTTCGGCATGAGCGCCGACAACGACGAGGAACGCACCATCTATTTCTTCGATACGCCGGCGCTCGATGGGCTGAAGGCCGGCGTGATCGCGCGCGCCCGGCGCGTCGTCGGCGACGAGCACGACAGCACGGTGAAGTTCCGGCCGGTGGACGCGGCGCGGGTCGACAAGCGCTGGCACAAGTACCGCGACTTCAAGATCGAGGTCGACGCGAGCGAGAAGGGTCTGGTCAAGTCGGCGTCGTTCTCGATGCCGGTCGCGAAGGGGCTGATCAAGCGCGTGGCCGCCGGCGAGCGGCCGATCCGGGCGCTGTTCACCGACGAGCAGATCGAGTTCCTGCGCACGATGGCGGCCGCACCGATCGCCTACGACCGGGTCGTGATGCTCGGGCCGATCCGCGCCCACCGCTGGCGCCACGATGATCCGGCCTGCCCATGGCCGATCACCGCCGAGCTGTGGCGACGCGAGGATGGCGACCGGCTGCTGGAGCTGTCGATCAAGGCGCCGATCGTGCAAGCGGCAGCCGCGATCGGCGGCTTCATGGCCTACCTGGCCGAACTCGGCGCCGAGCGTGATGCCGACGAGCAGGCCAAGACGCGCTGGGCGCTCGACTACCACGCGGCCAAGCTGCGCACGGCGCCGGCAGGCTGAGCGCGAGGCGCCGCGCCGGCGGTTCGGGCCGCATTCGGGCCGCTGTTCCGCCCATCGGCCCGGCGCCATCCGTGGCCGAATCGGGCACGAAGCGTGCATTCGTCAGGCTGTCACGCGGCCCGCCGAGACTGGCGGTTCAACCGAAGGCCGCCGGTTGCCGTTGATCCAGGCGAGCCCGCGCGCTGCGCCGGCGAACCGACCGTGAGACTTGCATGAACCTGTTCCCACCGAAGCGCCTGAGCTGCGGCATCGTCATCTTCAGCGACCGGCGCGAGCTGCTGCTGTGCCACGTCACCGGCCACGACCACTGGGACTTGCCGAAGGGCGGCGCGCGCGCCGGCGAGAGCCCGCGTCGCGCCGCGCTGCGCGAAACGCAGGAGGAAACCGGGCTGCGCCTGCCGGCGGAGCGGCTGCTCGATCTCGGCCGCTTCGACTTCGGGCCGAAGAAGGATCTGCACCTGTTCGCGACGCGGCTGCCGCGCTTCGACGTCGCCACCCTGCGCTGCGAGAGCCACTTCACGGCCCTCTGCGGCACGCGCCGCTTGCCGGAGATGGACGGCTACGGCTGGTTCGGCTTCGACCACGTGCCGTCGCTGTGCCCGCCGAAGCTGAGCGCACTGCTCACCGGCCGGCTCGACCTGGCCGGGCTGCACGACACGCTGGGTTCGCAGCCGGGGCTGGCCCGGGCGGCCTGAACGCCGCTTCCGCAGGACAGCGCGGCCGGCCGCCTGCACGGGGGCGCCGTACGCCGACGCCGCCCTCGGCCGGGCATGTCAAGCCGGCTGGCCGGCGGCGTAGCGGGCGCGCAGCGCGGCGCGGCGGCGTGGGCAGACGTTGATCCGGGCGAAGTCGCCGCGCACCTGCGGCAGCGCGAGCAGGCGCGGGTCCATCACGCGGAACCACAGCGGCGGCACGTAGGCCAGCGGGAACATGCCGAGGTAGCCGCTGGGCAACTGCGGCAGATCGGGGAAGTGGCGCAGGCTCTGGTAGCGGCGCGCGGCGTTGGCGTGATGGTCGCTGTGCCGCTCGAGCTGGAACAGCACCAGGTTGGTGTAGGTGTGGTTGGCGTTCCAGGAATGGTGCGGCTGGCAGCGCTCGTAGCGGCCGTCGGGCCCCTTCAGCCGCAGCAGCCCGTAGTGCTCGACGTAGTTGGCGCTGGTCAGCTGCCACCAGGCGACGACGTTGTGGATGGCCAGGAACAGCACCATGGGCCAGCCGTAGAGCGCGACCAGCGTGCCCTGCAGGGCGAGCGTGACGGTGTAGCTCTGCAGCATCTCGTTGTGCGGGCTCCAGGGGCTGCGGCCCTCGCGCCGCAGGCGTTCGCTTTCCAGGGCCCAGGCGCGGCGGATGCCGCCGGGCAGCTCGCGCAGCGCGAAGCGGTAGATGCTCTCGCCCATGCGCGCGCTGGCATGGTCCTCGGGCGTGGCGACGAAGCGGTGGTGGCCGCGGTTGTGCTCGATGCGGAAGTGACCATAGGCCGGCACCGCCAGCACCAGCTTGGCCAGCCAGATCTCCAGCGCGGTGTGCTTGTGGCCCAGCTCGTGGCCGGTGTTGATGCCCAGGCCCGAGGTGGTGCCGGCCACGTAGGCGAGTGCGGCGAAGGCCCACCACGGCAGCGCCTGCGTGCCGGCCCAGACCGCGCAGCCGATCAGCGTGACGAAGTGCAGCGGCACGACGGCATACGTGAGCCGGCGGTAGTAGCGGTCGGCTTCGAGCTGCGGCACCACCGCTTCGGGCGGGTTGTTCTCGTCCTCGCCGAGCCAGGCGTCGAGCAGCGGCCCGCCGAGGTAGCCGATGGCCAGCGGCAGCAGCAGCCACAGCGGCTGGCCGGTCCAGGCGTGCAGGCCGATGCCGGTGAACGGCACCAGTGGGTACACCACCGACAGCGCCCACCACCAGCGCTTGCGGTCGCGGTACTCGACGCGTCCGAGCCGGGCGTCGACCGCGGAAAAGGTCGGGTTGCGCATGGTCTTGCACTCTACGCGCTTGTACGGGCGGGCCGTGCGGACCTAAGCTGCGCGCATGCAGACCCAGCCGACCCGCCGTCGCCCTGCCGGCGCGGCCCTCGCGGCACTCGCCGCCGCCGCCGTGGTCGGCTGTGGCGGTGGCGCCGACAGCCCACCGCCGTTCGTGCCGCCAGGCGGCCCGCCGCGGGTGACCACCCTGGGCGTGACGCTGGCGTCGCCGTGGAGCCTCGCCTTCCTGCCGGACGGCCGCATGCTGGTCACGCAGCGCGGCGGCGCGCTCGTGATCGTGCGCGCCGACGGCTCGGCGGTCGATGCGGTGGTCAGCGGCGTGCCGGCCGTGAACAGCGCGGGGCAGGGCGGCCTGCTCGACGTCGCGCTCGACCCGGACTTCGCGACCACGCCGTGGGTGTACCTGAGCTACGCCGAGGACGGGCCGGGCGGCAGCGGCACGGCGCTGGCGCGCGCGCGCCTGGTCGGCGGCGAACTGCGCGACCTGCAGGTGATCTGGCGCCAGCAGCCGAAGGTGGCCAGCGGCATCCACTTCGGCTCGCGCATCGTCTTCCGGCCGGACAAGACGCTGTATCTCACCGTCGGTGATCGCGGGCAGGACGATCCGGGCGCCCCGACCACCCGGTTCGCGCAGAACCCGGCCACCACGCTGGGGAAGGTGCTGCGCCTGAACCGCGACGGCAGCGTGCCGGCCGACAACCCGGCGTTCGGCGCGGCCGGCGCGCTGCCCGGCCTGTGGAGCCTGGGCCATCGCAACCCGCAGGGCGCGGCGCTGCACCCCGGCAGCGGCGAGCTGTGGCTCACCGAGCACGGCCCGCAAGGCGGCGACGAGCTCAACCGCGTCCGCGCCGGCGCCAACTACGGCTGGCCGCTGCGCAGCTACGGCTGCCCGTACGGTGCGCCGGTCGGCGATGCCTGCCGCGTCGGCGGCGGCACGCACGCGCCGGACTTCGAGGAGCCGGCGAGCTACTGGGTGCCGACGTCGACGGCGCCCGCCGGCATGGCCTTCTACAGCGGCAACAAGTTCCCCGAGTGGCGCGGCCAGCTGTTCGTGGGTGCGCTGGCCGGGCGAACGCTGTGGCGGCTCGAGCTCGATGCGGGCGGCCGGGTGGTGGCGCGCGAGCCGGTGGCCGAGGTGCAGGCGCTGGGGCAGCGCATCCGCGACGTGCGCCAGGGCCCGGATGGCTGGCTCTACCTGCTCACCGACGAGGGGCGGATCGTGCGCCTGGAGCGCGACGGCTGACGCCGCGGCCACGGCGGCGGGGTCTGGCACCATCGCGGCCATGAGCGCGCCGGCATCCTCCGCCACGGCCGGTTCCGGAGCCAACCAGGCGGGGAGCGGGCCGACGAGCCCGAGCGAAGCAATCGGGCCGCCGGGCCCGGTCGAGCGCTTCTTCGCCGCCTGCGAGGCGGCTTTGCGCGACGGGCGTTTCGAACGGCTGATCCTCGCCGGCTACCGCGGCCCGGAGCCCGACCTGAAGCGCGTGATGGTGCGCGCGATCGAATTGCGCGGCGAGCCGCAGCTGAGCTTCGTCTACCGCCACGAGCGCCGCGACCTGACGCGCAACCTGACGCAGGCGCAGGGCCTGCAGACCTTGCGCGCGCTGCTCGGCACCGAGTTCGCCAACGCCCACCTGCACACGCCGGAGCAGGCGCTGCAACTGGCCTTCAGCCGCAAGGGCCGGGCGACGCTGCGCGCCGGCGCCCGCGACACGGCGGGCGTGCCCCTTGCCCCGGCCGTGCACAACCGCGAGAAGCCGCGGCTGCTGAGCCTGGAGCGGCCGTTCCTGGCCGCGCTCGGCGTCACCGACGCGCAGCACCGGCTGGTGCCGGCGATGGCGCGCAAGTGGAGGCAGATCAACAAGTTCCTCGAGATCATCGACGCCGCGGTGAAGGCCTCGCCGCTCGCGGGGCAGGCGCGCATCGAGGTGCTCGACTTCGGCTCGGGCAAGGGGTACCTGACCTTCGCGCTGCACGACCATCTGCGGCATGCGCTCGGCCGCGACGCGCGGGTCACCGGCGTGGAGCTGCGGCCGGAGCTGGTCGCGCTGGGCAACGGCATCGTCGATCGGCTCGGCCTGCAGGGGCTGCGTTTCGAGCAGGGCGACGTGGGCCGCGCCGTTCCGCGCGCGGTGGACGTGATGATCGCGCTGCACGCCTGCGACACCGCCACCGATCACGCGATGCACAGGGGCATCCGCGGCGGCGCGGCGATCGTCTGCTGCGCCCCCTGCTGCCACAAGCAACTGCGCCCGCAGCTGCTGCAGCCGCACCCGCTGCGGCCGATCCTGCGCCACGGCGTGCACCTCGGCCAGGAGGCGGAGATGCTGACCGACGGCCTGCGTGCGCTGCTGCTCGATGCCTGCGGCTACGACACGCAGGTGTTCGAGTTCGTGTCGCTGGAGCACACCGCGAAGAACAAGATGGTGCTGGCGGTGAAGCGCGCGCAGCCGGCGGCGAAGGAAGGGCTGCTGGCGCAGCTGCAGGAGGTCAAGGCCTTCTACGGCATCCGCGAGCAGTGCCTGGAGACGCTGCTGCGGGCCGATGCGTTGATCTAGGGTCGGCCGGCACGGCCGCGCGCCGACGCCGCGGTGTTGCGCCGGGCGACCGGGTCAGTGCCGGTCCCCGGGTCCCGGGACCAGCGTATCGCGCCGCGCCAGCGCCGGAAACCAGCGCCACCACAGCGCGGCCACCAGCAGCGTACCGGCGCCGCCGAGCACCACCGAACCCACCGGGCCGAGCCAGGCCGCGGTGGCGCCGGACTCGAACTCGCCGAGCTGGTTGGAGGCGCCGATGAACACCGACGCCACCGCGCTGACGCGGCCGCGCATCGCGTCCGGCGTCTGCAGCTGGATCATCGTCTGGCGCACGACCACGCTGACCATGTCGGCCGCGCCGGTGACCATCAGCGCCGCCAGCGACAGCGCGAACGAGGTCGACAGGCCGAACACCAGCGTCGCCAGGCCGTAGATGGCGATCGCGGCGAAGAGCTTGGGCCCGGCGCGGCGCGCGATCGGCCAGCGCGTCAGCAGCACCGACATCGCCAGCGCACCCAGCGCCGGCGCGCCGCGCAGCAGGCCCAGGCCCCAGGGGCCGACTTGCAGGATGTCCTTCGCGAACATCGGCAGCAGCGCCACCGCGCCGCCGAGCAGCACCGCGAACAGGTCGAGCGAGACCGCACCCAGCACCACCTTGTTCTGCCGCACGTAGCGCACCCCGGCCATCAGCGCTTCCAGGCTGAGCGGCTCGCCCGGCGGCGGGTCGGGGTGACGGATGCGCAGCACGAGGCCTGCCGCCAGGCCGAACAGGGTGGCACACAGGCCGTAGACGACGGACGCGCCGGCGACGTAGACGAAGCCGCCGAGCGCCGGGCCGGCGATGATCGCGCCCTGCAGCCCGGCGGAAGCGAAGGCCATCGCCCGCGGCAGCAGGGCCGCAGGCACGAGCAGCGGCACCAGCGCCTGCTGCGCCGGCATCTGGAACGCGCGCACCGCACCCAGCACCACCGACAGCGCCAGCAGCAGGGTGCGCTGCGGCAGCGCCGCGAACGGCGCGAGCGCCAGCACCAGCGCCACCAGCCCCTGCGCGGCCACGCACAGCGCGACGATGCGGGCGCGGTGGCGGCGATCGACCACGTGCCCGGCGACGAGCACCAGCGCCAGCGCCGGCAGGAACTGCAGCAGCCCGACCAGCCCCAGGTCCCAGGCCGAACCGGTCAGGTCGTACATCTGCCAGCCGATCGCCACGAGCAGCATCTGGCTGGCTGCCACGCCGGCCAGCCGCGCCCACCACAGCCGCATGAAGCCGGCGCAGGCGAAAAGCTCGGCCATCGTCATGGCCTGCATCATCGCCTGCGGCCGAAGCGGGTGGTCCGGCTTGATGAAACTCAATACGAATGGTTCGCATTGCTACTAGAATAGGCACGTGCAAGACTTGGGAGACCCACGCATGGCCCATTCCACACCGCTGCGGCTGTTGGCAGCCGCCCTGCTCGCCGGCGCCGCGCTGGCAGCGACCGCGCAAGACAACAAGGTGCTGAACCTGTACTCGGCGCGGCACTACCAGACCGACGAGGCGCTGTACGCCAACTTCACCAAGGCCACCGGCATCAAGATCAACCGCATCGACGCCGACGATGCCGGCGTGCTCAACCGGCTCAAGGCCGAAGGCGCGGCCAGCCCGGCCGACGTGGTGCTGCTGGTCGATGCGGCGCGGCTGACCAAGGCCGAGTCCGAAGGCCTGTTCCAGCCGGTGAACTCGGCCGTGCTGCAGGCGCGCATTCCGGCCCACCTGCGCGACAACGCCGACGGCGGCGGGCCACAGTGGTTCGGCTTCTCGACCCGGGCGCGCATCGTCGTCTACAACAAGGCGACGGTGCAACCGGCCGACGTCGACAGCTACCAGAAGTTGGCCGACCCGAAGAACAAGGGCAAGGTCTGCACGCGCTCGGGCTCGCACCCTTACAACCTGACGCTGTTCGGCGCGATGCTGCAGCACCTGGGCCCGCAGGCCACCGAGGCCTGGCTGAAGGGGCTGGTGGACAACATGGCGCGCGCGCCCAAGGGCGGCGACACCGACCAGATCAAGGCCGCGGCCAGCGGCGAGTGCCAGATCGCGCTGACCAACAGCTACTACCTGGCACGGCTGATGCGCTCGACCAAGCCCGAGGACGTGGAGGTGGTGTCGAAGATCGGCTTCGTGTTCCCGAACCAGCAGAGCTGGGGCACGCACGTCAACATCTCGGGCGGCGCCCTGGCCAAGCACGCGAAGAACCGGGCTGAGGCGGTGGCCTTCCTGGAGTACCTGGCCGGCGACGAGGCGCAGCGCTACTTCGCCGACGGCAACAACGAGTGGCCGGCGGTGGCGTCGGTCAAGCTGAACAACCCGGCGCTCGAGGCGATGGGCACGTTCAAGGTGGACACGCTGCCGATCGCCGACGCCGGCCGGAACCAGGCGCAGGTGCAGCAGATGCTCGATCGGGTCGGCTTCAAGTAGCCGCACGGCGGTGCCGGCCGCGCCGGCGCCAGAATCGGGGCTCCGCTGCCACGGGGCCCTTTTTCATGAGCACGCTGATCGTCGGCCTGATCCTCTTCCTCGGCGTGCACTCGGTGCGCATCGTCGCCGACGACTGGCGCAGCGCGCAGATCGCCCGCCGCGGCGAAGGGGCGTGGAAGGGCGTCTACTCGCTGGTTTCGGCCTTGGGCCTCGGGCTCGTCGTCTGGGGCTACGGCCAGGCGCGGCTCGACCCCGTCGTGCTGTGGGCCCCTCAGGCCTGGGCGCGGCACCTGGCTTCGCTGCTGGTGCTGATCGCGTTCGTGCTGCTGGCCGCGGCCTACGTGCCGCGCAACGGCATCAAGGCGCGGCTGCACCATCCGATGATCCTCGGCGTCAAGCTCTGGGCCTTCGCCCACCTGCTCGCGAACCACACGCTGGCCGATCTGCTGCTGTTCGGCGGTTTCCTGCTCTGGGCGGTGGCCGACTTCCGCGCCGCGCGCCAGCGCGACCGGCGCTTGCAGACGCACTACCCGCCGGGCACCACGACCGCGACGCTGGTCACGGTCGCGGTCGGCCTGCTGGCCTACGCGGCCTTCGCGTTCTGGCTGCACGCCTGGCTGTTCGGCGTGCGGCCGGTGTGAGGGACCCGGGCGGGCCCCGGGATGGCCTCGGGCGCGGCCCGAGCCTGCGGCTGGGCCGCGCCGGCCTGCGCCGCGGCTGATCGCCGGCGCCGCGTCAGCCGGGCAGCACCGCGATCGCGTCGATCTCGATCTTGAAGCCGCCGGGAAAAGCGGCCACCGGCACGATCGCGCGCGCCGGCCGGTGCGCGGCGAAGACCTCGGCGTAGACGCGGTTGACCACCGGCCAGCCGTCGGGCTCGCACATGTAGATCGTGACCTTCGCCACCTGCTCCAGGCCGGCGCCGCCGGCGGCGAGCACTGCCTGCAGGTTGGCCAGGCACTGCCGGGTCTGCGTCTCGAGGTCGGCATCGGCCCGCGCCGCACCGTCGGGGGCGACGGCGATCTGGCCCGAGACGAACAGCAGGTTGCCGGCGCGGATCGCCGGGCTGTACGGGCCCTTGGCCGGCGCGCTGCCGGCCGGGGTGACGGCTTCGAGTGCGGACATGCTCTGCCCCTCAGCGGTTGACGTCGACGACCAGGCGGCCGCGCACCCGGCCGGCGAGGATTTCGTCGGCGGCGGCGATGGCCTCGCCGAGCCCGATCTCGCGCACCAGGCCGTCGAGCTTGCCCAGGTCGAGGTCGTGCGCGAGCCGCGCCCACGCCTGCGCGCGCAGCGGCTTCGGCGCCATCACGCTGTCGATGCCGTACAACGTGACGCCGCGCAGGATGAACGGTGCGACCGTGGCGGGGAAGTCCATGCCCTGCGCCAGGCCGCAGGCGGCGACCGCGCCGCGATACTTCGTGCCGGCGCAGACGTTGGCCAGCGTGTGGCTGCCGACCGCGTCGACCGCACCGGCCCAACGCTCCTTCTGCAGCGGCTTGCCCGGTGCCGACAGCTCGTCGCGCCCGATCACCTCGGCCGCGCCGAGCGCCTTCAGCGCCTCGGCCTCGTGCGGGCGGCCGGTGGCCGCGAGCACGCGGTAACCGAGCCGGGCCAGCAGCAGGACCGCGATGCTGCCGACGCCGCCGTTGGCGCCGGTGACGAGCACGTCGCCGTCGGCCGGCTTCAGCCCGTGCCCCTGCAGCGCCATCACGCACAGCATCGCGGTGTAGCCGGCGGTGCCGATCGCCATCGCCTGGCGCGTGCTCAGCCCGGGCGGCAGCGCCACGAGCCAGTCGCCGCGCACGCGCGCACGCTGCGCCAGGCCGCCGGAGTGGGCCTCGCCGACGCCCCAGCCGTTCAGGATCACCCGGTCGCCGGCCTGCCATGACGGGTGGCTGCTGGACTCGACTGTGCCGGCGAAGTCGATGCCGGCGACGAGCGGGAACTTGCGCACCACCGGCGCCTTGCCGGTGATCGCGAGCCCGTCCTTGTAGTTGATCGTCGAGTAGTCGACGCGGACCGTGACGTCGCCCTCCGGCAGGTTGTCGTCGTCCAGCGTCTTCAGGCTCGCGCGGGTGCCCGCATCGGCCTTGTCGATCACGAGGGCCTGGTACATCGTCGGCGTTCTCCTCTGGCAGGTTCCGGCGCAGTATGGCACCGCGCACGGCGCCGGCCGCGGCCGATGGCGGCCGACGCGGCGCATCCCCCGGACGGGGGTGCCCGGCCG
>JAFLDG010000108.1 GCA_017302495.1 Burkholderiales bacterium | reverse complement strand
ACAAATCGATGTATTCGTGAACTAGTTCTGGACTCTAATAAAGGTTAGATTGCGAGCTGAGACAGCTTTATTCATCTGAAAATTAATGCTATCCAATATATCAGATTCCCGACGACGTGCGCGGCGGCGGCGCACCGCCGGTGCCGACGACCTCGGTCTTCGGCCGCCGCGACGGGATCGTCGGCTGGCGCAGCTGCGTCGAGCAGCCCGGCGCATCGACGCAGAGCGTACAGACCGCGGGCAGCCATCTGGGCTACGGCTTCAACGCGCTGGTGCTGTACCTGCTGGCCGACCGCCTGGCCCGACCCGAAGGGCAATGGCAGCCCTTCGTGCCGCCGCGCGCGCTGCGCGGCTTCTACAAGACCGTCGACCCGACGAGGGACCGAGCATGACCCCCCGCATCCACCACCTGTCCAGCCTGGACGCCAGCTTCCTGCACATCGAATCGGCCGAGATGCCGATGCACGTCGGCAGCGTGCACCTGCTCGAGGCGCCGGCCGGCCGCGACGGTGAATTCTTCGAGGCCGTGAAGGCGCACGTCGCAAGCCGCCTGCATCTCGCGCCGGTGTTCACGCGCAAGCTGGCGCTGATGCCCTTCGAGCTGTCGAACCCGGTCTGGGTGGACGACGAATTCATCGACCTCGACCATCACCTGCGCCGCGTCGTGCTGCCGCGCCCGGGCAGCTGGGAGCAGCTCGAGCGCGTCGTGGCGCGTCTGCATTCGTCGCTGCTCGACCGCAGCCGGCCGCTGTGGGAGTTCACGGTCATCGAGGGCCTGCAAAGCGGGGAGGTCGTGCTCTACGCGAAGGCGCATCACGCCGGCATCGACGGCCAGGCCGGGCAGGCGGTGGGGCGGGCGCTGTTCGATCCCGCGCCGCACGGCCGGGTGGTCAGGAGCCCGCGCCGGCGGCCGCGCAGCAACCGCTACCAGCTCGGCATGGCCGAACTCGTGGCGGCCGCGCTGGGCAACACGGTGCGCCAGTCGGCCGGCCTGGTACGGTCGGTGCCCGACATCGCGCGCGGGCTGAAGAGCCTGGTCGTGCCGCAGCCGGGGCCCGACGGCCGGCGCCGCTGGTTCGCGCGCAACCTGCAGGTGTTCGGGCCGAAGACACCGTTCAACGCCGCCATCACCAACCAGCGCAACTGGGCCGCGCGCTCGGTGTCGCTGGCCGAGGCGAGGGCGATCGCCTTCGCCGTCGGCGGCACGGTGAACGACGTCGTGCTCGCCACCTGTTCGGGTGCGATGCGGCGCTACCTCGCCGAGTACGACGCGCTGCCGGCCCGGCCGATGAGCGCGGCGGTGCCGGTGAGCTTGCGCGCCGAAGGCGACACGCGAGCCGACAACCAGGTGTCGATGATGCTGATGACGCTGGCCAGCAACGTCGATGACCCGCTCGAGCGGCTGCTGGCGATCGTCGCCGCGTCGAAGAAGACGAAGCGGGCGATGGGCGCGGCGAGCGCGGCGCTGCCGCTGGACTTCCCGCTGCTCGGCGCACCCTGGCTGATGTCGGGGCTGGCGTCGCTGTACGGCCGCACGCGGCTGGTCAACGTGATGCCGCCGCTGGCGAACGTCGTCGTCTCGAACGTGGCCGGGCCGCCGGCGGAGGTGTACTTCGCCGGCGCGCGGATGCGCAGCTTCTATCCGGTGTCGATCCCGGCGCACGGCATGGCACTCAACATCACCGTGCACAGCTACGACGGCGACCTCGACTATGGCCTGACCGCCTGCCGGCGGGCAGTGCCTGACCTCGGCGACCTGGGCTATTTCATCGTCGCCGAACACCAGGTGCTGGCGCAGTGCGTGCAGCGGCTGCGTGCGCCAGGCGGGTCCGACGACCTGCAGGGCGCGGGTGCGCCCAGCCCGCCGCTCGTGGGGACCGAACAAGGCGGCGAGGCTGCACCGGCTCGAGACGAGGCGCGTCCGGCGTCGCCTCCGGACGCGCCGCCGGCGGCGACGCGGTCCGCTCGACCCCGCTCGCGGGGCGCCGCGGCCGCGCGCGGCGACGTGCCAGCGGAGTGTGCCGGGGCCGGGGTCTGATATCAGAGCCGCTGCGTGTGCGGCAACGTCGTCAAGACCTTGTCGAAGCTGCCCAACGGCGTGTGCCCAGCCTTGCGCGCGATCTCCAGCACCAGGCAATCGGAGAAGCCCAAGGCCGGGCGGCGCTTGAAGTGGGCCAGCGCGGCGACCACGGCGTCGGCGTCCTGCAGGACCAGATTGCGGTGCGCCAGAAGCATCTCCAGCGCGGCGATCAACTGGGCGGCGCCCCGCTCGTAGACCGCGGCCAGCACCCAGACGGCTTCGGCCAGCACCAGATGCGAAACCCAGGCACCGGCAGCCACGAACTCCTCGGCCGCCGCCGCTTGCCTGCAATCGTCGCGCACCAGCAGGCGCAGCAGGACATTCGTGTCAATCGCGCGCATGTCGCCGCCGCATCGCCAGGGCCACGCCCTGCCTCAGTTCGGCGAGCGACTTGCGCCGAGGGGCGCCCTCGGGAAACAGGGCCCCGTGCACGGCAGCGCTGTCGTGGACAGCGGCTCGCCGCACGACGATGCGGCCGCCTTCTTCCACCCATTCCAGCATGGCCCCCGGGCCGAGGCCCAACTGGCGCCGCACGGCTGCCGGCACCGACACCTGGCCTTGGGAGGTGAGCTTGCTCTGCGCCTGGATCATGCCTGCGAGCCTAACACATTACCCTGGGTAACGGGCTCGGGCCGGCGGGTTGCCGCCCTTGCTGCGCTCACTCACCGCTGAGCTGCCGGCCGGCCCTCGCGCTGATGCCGGCCGCTGCCTGCCGGAGTGCCACTTCCGGACAGACGGCCGGCGCCCGCCGACCTATCGTGAGCGCATTCGCCCACAGACCGGCCGCAGACCCGCAACCGAAGGAGCCCCGCCGATGTCCCGCAAGGTGCAGATCGTCCAAGCAGCCGGCGCGGCCGCGACCGCACTGGTGCTGGCCGGCGCCACCGCCGCCGAAGCCCGGCCGCTCGCCGCCGACGAGGCGCGCGAGATCGCGATCGAGGCCTATGTCTACGCCTACCCGGCGGTCATCACCGAGCTGACGCGCCGCGTCAACATCGCCCGGCCCGGCGCGGCGATGAACCGCTTCGCGCACCGCAGCGCCTTCCCCGAGGCGAGCTTCACCGATGTCGTGCGGCCGAATGCCGACACGCTGTATTCGGTGCTGTGGTTCGACCTGAGCGCCGAGCCGCTGGCGATCCGCGTGCCCGCCTCCGGCGGGCGCTACTGGCTGCTGCAGATGCTCGACCAGTGGAGCGACACCTTCGCCGCACCCGGCAGCCGCACCACCGGCGACGCAGAGCAGCTGATCGTGCTCGCCGGCCCGGGCTGGAACGGCGCGCTGCCGCAGGGCGCGACGCTGGTGCGCAGCCCGACCGCGTCGGGCTGGATCATCGGCCGCACGCAGACCAATGGAGCCGCCGACTATGCGGCAGTGCACCGCTTCCAGGCCGGCATGAGCGCAGTGCCGCTGAGCCGGTTCGGCCAGGGTTGGACGCCGCCGGCGCCGCGCATCGATCCGGCGTGGGACCTGAAGACGCCGCCGGTCGAGCTGATCGAGAAGCTCGATGCGCAGCAGTACTTCGGCCTCTTCGCCGAACTGACCAAGACCAACCCGCCGCATGCCAACGACTACCCGGTGCTGCACCGCATGGCGCGGCTCGGCCTGCGGCCGGGGCAGCCGTTCGTGCTGGCCGACCTGCCGGCGCCGGCGCGGCAGGCCTTCGAAGGTGCGGCCGCCGCGGCGCTGCCGCAGATCAAGGGCCGGATGCAGACGATGGGTGTGCGCAAGGACGGCTGGCGCACCAACCTCACCGCGATCGGCACCTACGGCACCGACTACCGGGCGCGCGCGGCGATCGCCTTCGCCGGGCTGGGCGCGAACCCGGTCGAGGACGCGGTCTACCCGAGCGCCTTCGGCGACGCCGACGGACAGCCGCTGCAGAGCGACCGGCGCTACGTGCTGCACTTCGACAAGGCGCAGATCCCCCCGGTGCGCGCGTTCTGGTCGCTGACGATGTACGACCAGCGCCAGCTGTTCGCCGCCAACGCCATCGACCGCTATGCGATCGGCGACCGCGATGCGCTGAAGTTCAACGCCGACGGCTCGCTCGACCTCTACATCCAGCGCGAGAGCCCCGGCGACTCCATGGCGTCGAACTGGCTGCCCACACCGGCGTCCGGGCCGTTCACGATGAACCTGCGGCTGTATTGGCCCAGGCCCGAGGTGCTCGACGGCCAGTGGTGGCCGCCGGCGCTGAAGCGCGCCGACTGAGCGTCCACGTACATCCCAAAGGACTCGCCATGCACATGATTCCCCGTTCGTTCCCGACCCGCCGCCGCTGCCTCGCGGTAGCGTTGGCTGCGCTGCTTGGCGCCGCCGGCCCGGCCTTGGCGCAGCAAGCGGCTTCGACCAAGACGTTGCGCATCGTCGTGCCGTTCCCGGCCGGCGGCGGTGCCGACGTGCTGGCGCGGCAGCTGGCCGAGGCCCTGAGCAAGAGGCTCGGCCAGACGGTGATCGTCGACAACAAGGCCGGCGTCGGCGGCAACCTCGGCACCGACGCGGTCGCCAAGGCGACGCCCGACGGCAGCACGCTGCTGTTCACGCCGCCGGCGCCGATCGTGCAGGCGGTGGCGCTGTACAAGAAGCTGCCGTACAACCCGCAGAGCGACTTCACCTTCGTCAGCGACGTGGCCCAGGCGCGTGTGGTCTGCGTCGTCAACCCGCAATTGCCGGTGAAGACCGCCGCCGAGCTGTTCGCCTGGACGAAGGCGAACCCGGGCAAGCTCGCGATCGGCTCGTGGGGCGCAGGCTCGCAGCCGCACCTGGTGCAGGAGCTATTCGACAAGGACTTCGGTACGCAGACGCTGCACGTGCCCTACAAGGGCGAGGCGCCGCTGATCACCGACCTGATCGGCGGCCAGATCGGCATGACCTGCGCCAGCGCCACGGCGCTGAAGCCCCACATCGCCGCGGGCAAGCTGCGCACGATCGCGACGATCGGCCCGACGCGCGCCGCCGCGCTGCCCGAGGTGCCGACCTTCGCCGAGGGTGGCTACAAGCAGGAGGTGCTGCAGCTCACCGGTCCGTTCTCGCTGCTGGTGCCGGCGAAGACCCCGCCCGAAGTCGTCGAGCGCCTCGGCCGCGAGGTGGTGGCGATCGTGCGCACGCCGGAGATGACGAAACAGATCGAAGCGCTGGGCATGGAGCCGGTCGGCAACACACCGGCCGAAGCGGCGGCCGGCTACAAGGCGCGGCTGCCGGTGGTGGTGAAGGCGATCCGCGACACCGGCGCGACGCTGGATTGAAGCGACAACCACTCTGGAGAAGACGATGAAGCAACGGATCTCGACGGTGTTCGCGCTGCTGCTGGCGCTGGCCGGCGCTGCACATGCGCAGGCCGAGTTTTCCGATGTGGTCGCGGTCGACGCCGGCCAGCTGCGCGGCGTTCGCGCCGCGGGCGTGATCAGCTGGAAGGGCATCCCGTACGCCGCCGCGCCGGTGGGTGCGCTGCGTTGGCGCGCCCCGCAGGCGGCACCGGCGTGGCCCGGCGTGAAGGATGCCGCCGCGTTCGGCCCGCAGTGCCTGCAGGCCGGCGAGATGCCGAAGTCCGAGGACTGCCTGACGATCAACGTCTGGCGCCCGGCCGCGGCGTCGGCGCGGCCGCTGCCGGTGATGGTGTGGATCCACGGCGGTGCGATGGTGCGCGGCGGCGCGCCGCTGTACCCGCTGCACGCTGTGGCGGCGCAGGGCGTGGTCGCGGTCAGCATGAACTTCCGCCTCGGCCGGCTCGGCCACTTCGCGCACCCGGCGCTGGCCGCCGAGGCGCCCGCCGAGGTGCGCGGCAACTACGGCTTCATGGACCAGCGCGCCGCGCTGCAGTGGGTGCAGAAGAACATCGCGGCCTTCGGCGGCGATGCGCAGCAGGTGACGATCTTCGGCGAGTCGGCCGGCGGCGGCGCGGTGCTCGCGCAGCTGGTGTCGCCGATGTCGGCGGGGCTCTTCCAGCGCGCGATCCTGCAGTCGCCGGGCACGCCCGGCGCGCGCGCCGGGGTGATCCCGTCCGCCGATCTGGCGAGCGCCGAGAAGATCGCGCTCGACTGGACGCGCTCGCTCGGCATCGAGGGCGACGGCACCGCCGCGCTGGCGGCGCTGCGGGCGCTGCCGCCGGAGAAGCTGGTCGAAGGCGCGAGCGGCGAGCAGACGCTGGGCGCGCTGGCGCGCGGCCAGGTGCCGCCCGGCATGGCGATGTCGATCGTCGACGGCCGCTTCCTGGTCGAGCGCCCCGAGAACGCGCTGCGCGCCGGGCGCTTCGCGCGCGTGCCGGTGATGATCGGCGCCAACGACCGCGACCTGGCGCTCGGCACCGCGCCGAGCAAGGACGCGCTGTTCGCCGTCTTCGGCCCTGAAGCCGACCTGGCGCGCCGGCTGTACGACCCGCGTGGCGAGCACACGCTCGACGAGCTGAAGCAGCTGGTCTTCGCCGACCGCGTGATGGTCGAGCCGGCGCGGCACTTCGCCAACCTGGTGGCGGCCGGCGGCCAGCCGGTGTGGCTGTATCGCTTCGCCTACGTGTCCGAGGCGCAGCGCGGAACGCTTCCGGGCACGCTGCACGGCTACGAGATCCCGTTCACGCTCGACCTGCCGCAGGCGCTGGTCGGCGACAAGGTCACGGCCACCGACAAGGCGATGGCCGCGCTGACCAGCGCCTACTGGGTGGGCTTCGCGCGCAGCGGCGACCCGAACGGCGCAGGGCGGCCCACTTGGCCGAAGCACGACCCGGCGGCCGACCGGCTGCTGCATTTCACGAACAGCGGCGTGATCGTTGGCACCGATCCGCTGAAGGAGCGGCTCGATCTGTGGCAGCGCATTGGGAGCCGCTGAGCCCGGCGGCCGTCGCCCGCCGGGCGCGACAGCGGGTGCAGACCGGTGGGCTCGAGCAGGCGAAGCTTCAGTTTCGAATACGAGCGGAAACCGCGATCGAAGGTCACCATCTCGAGGTCGTGCGCCTGTGCGAGTGCGGCGAGCCAGGCGTCGGTCCACAGGTCCGGAGAAGGCTCGCGCCGGGCCACGTTGTCGTACCAGATCTTGCCATTTGTCGCTGGGACTCGATCAAGCACCTCGATTCGTGGATCGTCGATCAAGCTCTGCACGCGCCTGGTGCGCGTGCCCTTCCACGGGTAAAGGCAGCAGCACGTTCGCGTCAGCGATGCAACGCACGCGCCTTGCTTTCGTCCGAGCGCTGGAGGGCCTCGGCGTCCATGCGTTTGATGTCCTCGGGACTCATGCGGCGCAACGGCGCGTCGGCAGCCAGCTTGACCGGCGGCTTCATGAGGCGCTTGCGGGGCCTTTCGGTGTTTGCCATCTCACGCTGCAAGGCGTCGATGACCCGTTGGCGCAGCGTCGCGTCTCTCTCGACGGCTTCGATCTAGGCACGCCGGCGCAACAACTCCAAGATCAGCAATGCAGTATGAGCACACCTTCGAGCCGGCGACGATGAACGTCGACTCCCGCTGCATGGGCGAGCTCCAGCATCAGGCCGTCGACGATAGCAGTGGGTCGCCAGCCACCCCAACGCCCAGGCGACGAGTCGCGCGATTCGGCCCTGGCAGGCCAGCCCGGCATAACGCCCAACAACGCCGCCACCCCCCCGCACTTCCATCCTTCACCCTCGCCGCCGCTGCCTAGACTGGCCGCAGCCGGTGCCGCGTGGCGCGCCGGATCCGGCCATCGAGGGCATGGGGCACGAGCGATGAAGGCGGTCATCCTGGCCGGGGGCCTCGGCACCCGGCTCGCCGAAGAGACTTCCGTCCGACCGAAGCCGCTGGTCGAGATCGGCGGCCGGCCGATGCTGTGGCACATCATGAAGCTGTACTCGCAGCACGGCATTCACGACTTCGTGATCTGCCTCGGCTACCGCGGCTACCTGATCAAGGAGTACTTCGCGAACTACTTCCTGCACATGTCGGACGTCTGCTTCGACATGCGCGACAACCGGATGGAGGTGCTCGAGCGCCACGCCGAGCCGTGGCGCGTGACGCTGGTCGACACCGGCGACCGCACGATGACCGGCGGCCGCCTGAAGCGCGTGCGGCGCTATCTCGAGCGCGAGACCTTCTGCTTCACCTACGGCGACGGCGTCGCCGACGTCGACATCGCCGCGTCGATCGCCTTCCACCGCCGCGAGCGCAGGCTCGCCACGCTCACCGCGGTGCAGCCGGCCGGCCGCTTCGGCGCGCTCGACCTCGTCGACGGCAACCGCATCGCCCGCTTCGACGAGAAGCCGCGCGGCGACGGCCACTGGGTCAACGGCGGCTTCTTCGTGCTGGAGCCCGAGGCCATCGAGTACATCGACGGCGACGACACGATGTGGGAGCGCGAGCCGCTCGAACGCCTCGCGCGCGACGGCCAGCTCGCGGCCTGGACCCACGCCGGCTTCTGGCAGCCGATGGACACGCTGCGCGACAAGTCGCGGCTCGAAGATCTCTGGCAGGCCGGCTCGCCGCCATGGAAGACCTGGAACTGAGCGCCGCCTGCGCGGGCCTGTTCGGCGGCGCCTATGCCGGCCGGCGCGTGCTCGTCACCGGCCACACCGGCTTCAAGGGCTCGTGGCTCGCGCTGTGGCTGCGCGCGCTCGGTGCGCGCGTGGCCGGCCTGGCGCTGGCGCCCGACACCGAGCCCAGCCACCACCGGCTGCTGCAGCCCGGCGCGGTCGACCGGCCGGTCGACCTGCGCGACGCCCGCGCGGTGCGCGCGCTGCTGGCCGACTTCGCGCCCGAGATCGTGTTCCACCTCGCGGCGCAGCCGCTCGTGCGCCGCGGCTACGCGGCGCCGGTGGACACCTTCGCGGCCAACGTCACCGGGCTGATCCACCTGCTCGAAGCGGTGCGCGCGACGCCGTCGGTGCGCGCGGTGGTCAACGCCACGTCCGACAAGTGCTACCTGAACCATGGCCGCGGCCAACCCTTCCGCGAGGACGACCCGCTCGGCGGCAGCGACCCGTACAGCGCGTCGAAGGCCTGCGCCGAGATCGTCTCGGCCTGCTGGCGCGCGAGCTTCCTCGGCCAGCGGCCGGGGCGGCCGGTGCTGCTGGCCACCGCCCGCGCCGGCAACGTGATCGGCGGCGGCGACTGGTCGGAAGACCGGCTCGTGCCCGACCTGGTACGCGCGGCCGTCGCCGGCGAAGCGCTGCCGATCCGCAGCCCGCACGCGGTGCGGCCGTGGCAGCACGTGCTGGAGCCGCTCGCCGGCTACCTGCAGCTCGGCCAGCGCCTGCTGGCCGGCGATGCCGGCATGGCGCGCGCCTGGAACTTCGGCCCCGGCCAGCAGGGGCAGCTCACGGTGGCGCGGCTGGTCGAAGCCTTCGCCCGCTGCTGGCCGCGGCTGCAGGTGCGCATCGACACCGCGCCGCACCCGGCGGAGGCCGCGCGGCTGCTGCTCGACTGCCGCGAGACCCGGCTGCAGCTCGGCTGGCGGCCGGTGTGGAACCTGGCCGAGACCGTGCGCCGCACGGCCGACTGGTACCGCGGCCATGCCGCCGTCGGCGCAGTGGACAGCCGGGCCGACCTGCACGCCTACATCGCTGCCGCGCGCGCATCGGGCCTGCGCTGGGCCGACGCCGGATCACCGGCCCCCGCCACGAACGCCTTCGCCGCCCGTGCGCCCGCCATGGGCCCGGCCGGCGCAACTGCCGCTGCCGGCGCAGGTGCCGCGAGCGCGGTCACAGCAGGCGAGCCCGGCGCCGGCGCGGCTGCCGAGATCACCCATTCATGAAACCCGACCCTGCCCCACCCCCCGCGCTCGGCGCCGAGCAGCAGCTGCGCCGGCGCATCGCCGCCCTCGTCGACGAATACGCCGCGCTCGCGTTCGCGCCGAAGCCCTTCGAGCCCGGCCGCACGCCGGTGCCGCCGTCGGGCAAGGTGATCGGCGCGCCCGAGCTGCGCGCGATGGTCGACGCCGCGCTCGACGGCTGGCTCACCGCCGGCCGCTTCAACGATGCCTTCGAGGCCCGGCTCGCGCGCTGGGTCGGCGTCGAACACGCGATGACGACGAACTCGGGTTCGTCGGCGAACCTGCTCGCCTTCGCGACGCTGACCTCGCCCCGGCTTGGCGACCGGGCCATCCAGCCCGGCGACGAGGTGATCACGGTCGCCGCCGGCTTCCCGACCACGGTGAACCCGATCCTGCAGTGCGGCGCGGTGCCGGTGTTCGTCGACGCGACGATCCCGACCTACAACATCGACGCCACCCGCATCGAGGCCGCGATCGGCCCGCGCACGCGTGCGATCATGATCGCGCACACGCTCGGCAACCCCTTCGACCTGGACGCGGTGGTCGCGATCGCGCGCCGGCACGGGCTGTGGCTGATCGAGGACTGCTGCGACGCGCTCGGCTCGCGTTATGCCGGCCGCAACGTCGGCACCTTCGGCGACCTGGCGACGCTGAGCTTCTACCCCGCGCACCACATCACGATGGGCGAAGGCGGCGCGGTGCTGACCAACAGCGCCGAGCTGCGCCGCATCGCCGAATCGTTCCGCGACTGGGGCCGCGACTGCTGGTGCGCACCGGGCCGCGACAACACCTGCGGCCAGCGCTTCTGCCACTGCCTCGGCGAGCTGCCGGCCGGCTACGACCACAAGTACACCTATTCGCACCTGGGCTGGAACCTGAAGATCACCGACATGCAGGCCGCCTGCGCGCTGGCGCAGCTGGACCGGCTCGACGGCTTCGTCGCCACCCGCAAACGCCACTTCGCCTGGCTGCGCGAACGCCTGGCCGGCTGCGAGGAGTTCCTCGTGCTGCCCGAGGCCACGCCGGGCGCGGAGCCGTCGTGGTTCGGCCTGCCGCTGACGCTGCGCGAGAACGCGCCGGTCGGCCGCCGCGACCTGCTCGAATGGCTCGAGCAGAACCGCGTCGGCACCCGGCTGCTGTTCGCCGGCAACCTGGTGCGCCAGCCGTACATGTCGGGGCGCCACTTCCGCATCAGCGGCGGGCTCGCCACCGCCGACCGGATCATGAACCACACCTTCTGGATCGGCGTGCACCCGGGGCTCGACGAGGCGATGCTCGAGCACGCGGCGAGCTGCATCGAGCGCTTCCTCGGCCTGCGCTTCTGACGCGCCGTCGCCCCGCGGCCGACTCTCGCCGATGCGGACCTTCGTCCTGTCCGGTGCCACCGGTTTCCTCGGCGGCCGGCTCGCGGCCGCGCTGCTCGCGCGTGGCGACGCGGTGGTCGCGGTCGTGCGCAGCGAGGCTGCGGCGCTGCGGCTGCGCGCGCGGCATCCGGGCAACGCGCTGCGCGCCGTCATCGCCGCGGCGCGCACGGCCGAGGCCGCGCTCGACGACGCCTTTGCCGGCACCGGCGTCGCGCCCGCCGGCGTGATCCACGCCGCCGCCTGCTATGGCCGGCGCGGGGAACCCGACGCCGCGCTGGTCGAGGCCAACATCGCGGTGCCGCTCGCGCTGCTGGACTGGGCGATGCACAGCGGCGCGCAAGGCCTGGTGCTCGTCGACACCGTGCTCGCCCCGGCCGCGGGCCGCTACGCCGCGAGCAAGGCACGGGGGCGGCAGGTGCTGCGGGCGCAAGCCGCCACCGCTGCCCGGCCGGTGCTGAACCTGCGCCTGGAACACCTGTACGGCCCGGGCGACGCGCCGGACCGTTTCGTGCCCTGGCTCGCCGAGGCCTGCCGCGACGACCGTGGCGAAGTGCCGCTCGGCAGC
>JAFLDG010000107.1 GCA_017302495.1 Burkholderiales bacterium | reverse complement strand
CCGGCGGCCGCGGCATCCGCTCCCGCGATGGCCGCGAAGCCGACGCCGCCGACCGATCCCGAGCTCGAGGAACGCAAGAGCCGCGCCGAGCAGGAACAGGCCGCCCAGCGCAAGGCGCAGGACGCCAAGGCCGCCGCGGCCCGCAAGGACAACTGCCAACGGGCCCGCGAACAGGTCGCGCTGCTCGACAGCGGGCAGCGCATCGTGCGGATGGCGCCGAACGGCGAGCGCGAGTACCTGACCGACGAGCAACGCGCGCAGGAGACGCAGCGCGCGCGCGCACTGATCGCCACCGAGTGCCGCTGAACCCGCGGCGCGCGGCACGCTGCCCGCGCCGTCAGCCGCCGCCGGCCTGCAGCCTCTCCTTGCGCTGCCGGTAGCGCAGGCGCCGCGCCTCCTTCGGGTCGACGCGCAGCGGGCGGTAGATCTCGACCCGGTCGCGCTCGCGCAGAGGCGCCTCCAGCGGCTGGATCCGTCCCCAGACGCCGGCACGCAGCCCTGCGTCGAGCGTCAAGCCATGCCGCGCCGGCAGCCCGCTCGCGCGCAGCGCGTCCTGCAGGCACGCGCCGTCGGGCAGGTCGATCGTGACCCGGTCCACCTGACCCGGTGCCGGCGAATAGGCGACCTCGACCCGCATCGGCTTCAACGCGGCCCGTAGACCGACTCGGCGCGGGCGACGAAGGAGTCGACGAAGGTATTGGCCACCCGGTCGAACACCGGGCTCAGCACGGTCTCCAACGCCCGGCTCGCGAACGCATAGCGCAGGTCGAACTCGATCTTGCAGGCCCGTGCCTCACCGCCCGGCCGGCCGAGCGGGCGGAACAGCCAGGTGCCGTCGAGCAGCGAGAACGGCCCGTCGACCAGCCGCACCACCACCGATTCGCCGGGCACGTGTTCGTTGCGCGTCGTGAAGTCGTGCTTGACGCCGGCGTAGGCCAGGCCGATGCGCGCGGTGACTCCGTCGTCGTGCATCGCCACCACCTGCGCATGGTCGCACCAGGGCAGGAAGCGCGGGTAGTCGTCGATCGCGGTCACCAGGTCGTACATCTCGCGTGGCGAGTACCACAGCAACACCGACCGGTTCACGTGCTTCATACAATCGAAAACATTCTAGGGGCCGCATTTGCGGCCCTTTGCGCCCCTGCCGCCATGTCCACCATCGCCGAGAACCGCCGTGCGCGCTTCGACTATCACATCGAGGAGCGCTTCGAGGCCGGCATCGTGCTCACCGGCTGGGAGATCAAGGCGATCCGCGCCGGCCAGGTCCAGCTCGGCGACGGCTACGTCGTGATCCGCGACGGCGAGCTGTTCCTGATCGGTTGCCGCATCGATGCGCTGCGCAGCGCGTCGACCCACGTCCGGCCGGAGGCCGACCGGACGAAGAAGCTGCTGATGCACAAGGACGAGATCCGCCGGTTGATCGGCAAGGTCGAGCAGCGCGGCTTCACGCTGGTGCCGCTGAACCTGCACTACAAGGGCGGCCGGGTCAAGGTCGAGGTCGCGCTGGCCAAGGGCAAGGCCGCGCACGACAAGCGCGAGACCGAAAAGAAGCGCGACTGGGAGAGAGAGAAAGGGCGGCTGATGCGGCACAAGGTCTCGTCCAAGCCGAAGGCTTGAGCCGCGCAGCGGCGAGCCGGCAGAAGGCCTCGTTCCCGCGCCGACGGCTCGAAACACGCCGCGGGTTTGCGCCGGATCAACGTCGCTGCATTTCGCGACAGCTTGCGGGCTGCGGCTCGCGTTTCCCCGGGGCAGCCGGCGGCGCGGACCCGGCAACACAATCGCCGCGCGTCAAACAGCCCCTCTCGCCGACCCGATGCGCCGCCTGCCCACCCCGAGCCCGCCCATCCGCTGCACGCTGCTCGCGGCCGCCCTTGCTGCCGGCGGCGCGGCGGCGCAGCCCGCGCCGGCCGAACTGGAGCAACCGGTGGTCGTCACCGGCCGCACCGAGCAGCGCGCGTTCCAGGCGCCGTTCTCGATCGGCGTGATCGACGCCCAGGAGCTGCGCAACGCCGGGCCGATGGTCAACCTGTCGGAAGCGATGACGCGCATCCCCGGCATCGTCGCGAACCTGCGCAACAACTACGCGCAGGACCTGCAGGTCAGCTCGCGCGGCTTCGGCGCGCGCGCCACGTTCGGCATCCGCGGCCTGCGCCTGTACACCGACAACATCCCGGCCACGATGCCCGACGGCCAGGGCCAGGTCTCGCACTTCGACCTGGCCGGCGCCCAGCGCCTCGAGGTGCTGCGCGGGCCCTTCTCCGCGCTCTACGGCGCGAACTCCGGCGGGGTGATCGCGCTGGTCAGCGCGGCGCCGACCGAGCGCCGCTATGCGATCGACGGCGACGTCGGCGCCGACGGCCTCTGGCAGGGCCGCGCCGCGGTCGAGGCGCCGCTGGGCGGGGGCTGGAACATCAAGGCGCTGGCGAGCCAGTTCAACACCGACGGCGTACGCCCGCACAGCGCGGCGCAGCGCACGCTCGGCAACCTGCGGCTCGGCTGGGTCGGCGAGACCGACTCGGTGACCCTGCTGGCGAACAGCGTGAACCAGCCGGCGCAGGACCCGCTCGGCCTGAACCGCCAGCAGTTCGACGCCGACCCGTTCCAGACCACGCCGCAGGCGATCCTGTTCGACACGCGCAAGGAAGCCGGCCAGACCCAGGGCGGCGGCACCTGGCGCCATCGTTTCACCGACGCCGGCGCGCTGCAGGAGAGCGTGCTCACGCTGTACGCCGGTGCGCGCGACGTGACGCAGTGGCAGTCGATCCCGCCGGCCACGCAGGCCGGGCCGCGCCACCCGGGCGGCGTGATCGACTTCAACCGCAACTACTCCGGCATCGACGGCCGGCTGCTCTGGCGCTGGGACCAGGCCTCGCTGATCGCCGGCATCACCACCGAGCAGCAGAGCGAGGACCGGCGCGGCTTCGAGAACTTCACCGGCAGCGGTGCGGATCAGGTGCTCGGCGTCACCGGCGCGCTGCGCCGCGAAGAGGACAACTCGCTGCGCTCGACCGACCTGTACCTGCAGGGCGAATTCGACTTCTCGGCCGAGGTGATCGGCACCGCCGGCCTGCGCAGCGGCCGGCTGCGCGTGCGCACCGAGGACAACTACCTCGCCAACGGCGACGACTCCGGCGTCCTCAGCTACGGCTACACGACACCGGTGCTGGCGCTGCAGTGGCTGCCGACCCCGGCGTGGAACCTGTACGCCAGCGCCGGCCGCGGCTACGAGACGCCGACGCTGAACGAACTGGCTTACCGGCCCGGCGGCCAGGGCGGCTTCAACACGGCGCTGCAGCCGCAGAGCAGCTGGCAGGCCGAGCTGGGCGCGAAGTGGCAGGACGCGGCGGCCGGCCTCGGCCTGGATCTGGCCGTGTTCTATGCCGACACCGACGACGAGATCGCGGTGCTGACCAACGCCGGCGGCCGCTCGACCTTCCAGAACGTCGGCCGCACCCGGCGCTACGGCGCCGAACTGGCCGGGCGCTGGCAGCCGGCGCCGCAGTGGCGCGGCCTGCTCGCGCTGACCTGGCTCGACGCCTCGTACCGCGACAGCTTCGAGACCTGCATCGCCGTGCCCTGCCTGCAGCCGCAGGACCGCACCACCGTACCGGCCGGCAACCTGATCGCCGGCACGATGGCCAAGAGCGCCTTCGCCAGCCTGGCCTGGACGCCGCTGCCGCTGACCGAGCTGGCGGTCGAGTTGCGCTACCAGGGCGAGATGCCGGTCAACGACCGCAACACCGACTTCTCGCCCGATGCCTGGATCAGCGCGCTGCGCCTGAGCCAGGGCATCCGCATCGGCAGCGGCACGCTGACCGCCCTCGCCCGCATCGACAACCTGAACAACGCCACCTACGCCGGCGCGGTCATCGTCAACGAAGCCAACGGCCGCTACTTCGAGACCGCGGCGCCGCGCAGCTGGCTGCTCGCGCTGCGCTGGCAAGCGCCGTTCTGATCGCGGCGCCGCCGGGCACCACGCTTGTCACTGCGGCGCCGCAGGCCAGCCGTTGACCGAGCCGACGTAGGCCCAGATCGCCTCGATCTGCTCGGGCTTGACGATGCCGCCCCAGGCCGGCATCGCGCGCTTGCCTTCGACGACCGAGCGCACGAAGCGCGGCTTGTCGTCGCCCGGGAAGGTGCGCAGGTCGAAGTACGCGCTGCTGGTGACCACCAGGTTGATGCCGTGGCAGCGGGCACAGAAGCTGGTGTAGGCGCGACGGCCCGCTTCGATCTGCTCTGCGGGGGTCTGCGCGGCGGCGGCCGTCGTGCCCGCCGCCAGCGCCGCCGCCGCCACGAAGCGCATCAAGGCAGCAAGGCGAAGGTCCACACCGAGCTGCCGGCCGGCACGTTGGCGAGCTCCGGATCGCCGGCGAGCGCGCCGTAGACGGTCGCGGCGCCGCTGGTGACGGTGATGTACTGCCGGCCCTGATGCTCCCACGCGATCGGCAGGCCGCTGATGCCCGAGCCGGTCTGGAAACTCCACAGCTCGCGGCCGCTGCCGGCATCGAAGGCCTTGAACTGCCCGGTCTGCGTGCCGGTGAAGACCAGCCCGCTCGCGGTGGACAGCACGCCGGCCCACTGCGGCGCCTTGGTCAGTACTTCCCAGACCTTGCGCTTGGCCACCGGATCCCACGCGACCAGCGCGCCGCGGTTGCCGTCGGCAGGGCCCTCGAAGCCGCCGAGCTCGAGCCCGAGCCACCAGTTCGGCCCGCCCGGGCGCGTCTGCTGCACGTACTTGACCTTCATGCCGAGGTCGATGGTGTTGAAGAAGGCCAGCTTGCGCCCGGGGTCGAAGCTCATCGGCATCCAGTTCTTGCCGCCGAAGGCGCTCGGCCAGACCTCGATGAAGTCGGTCTGCGTCTCGGTCTTGCGCACCGCGGCGGTCATCGGCGTGTCGATCGGGCGCCCCGTCTTCGGGTCGATGCCGCTGGCCCAGTTGACCTTGCGCGCGAACTGCGTGCCCGAGATGAACTTGCCGGTGCTGCGGTCGATGACGTAGAAGAAGCCGTTGCGGTTGGCCTGCATCAGCACCTTGGTCGGCTTGCCGTCGATCGGCAGCTCGGCGAGCACCAGCTCGTTCGTGCCGTCGTAGTCGTACGGGTCGCCGGGCGAGAACTGGAAGTGCCAGACCTTCTGCCCGGTCGACGGCTTGATCGCCAGCACCGAGGCGATGTAGAGCGAATCGCCGCCGCGCATCGCCGCGTTCCAGGGCCCGCCGTTGCCGGTGCCCCAGTAGACGAGGTCCAGCTCCGGGTCGTAGGTGCCGGTGAGCCAGGTCGGCGCGCCGCCGGTCGCCGCCATGCCGGGCTTCCAGGTGTCGCCGCCGGGCTCGCCGGGCATCGCCGTCGTGTACAGCTTCCACTTCTCCTGCCCGGTCTTCAGGTCCCAGCCGGTGATGAAGCCGCGCGCGCCGTACTCGCCGCCGCTGATGCCGGTGATCAGCACGCCGCCGGCGATCAGCGGCGCGTGCGTCATGCTGTAGCCGCCCTTGTAGTCGGCCGCCTTGCTCTTCCACAGCGGCTTGCCGGTCTTCATGTCGATCGCGAGCACGTGCGCGTCGATCGTCGTGCGGTAGAGCACGCCGTCGAGCGCGGCCGCACCGCGCGAGTGGATGCCGCAGCACAGGAAACCGTTGATGTCGGCGGGCAGTTCGACCGGCGTCCGCCACTTCTGCCGGCCGGTCACCGCGTCGACCGCCATCGTGTGCGAATGGGTCGTGATGTACATCGTGCCGCCGATGATCAGCGGCTGGCTCGACGCGTTGGCCGAGTTGTCGAGGCTGTAGTTCCAGACCGGCACCAGCCGGCCGATGTTGGCCGGCGTGATCTGCGCCAGCGGCGTGTGTCGCTGCTGGCCCCAGCCCATGCCGTAGGTCGTCACGTCGCCGGGCGTGGCGGCGTCGTTGCGCAGATCGTTCAGGGTTTGCGCCGAGACCGTGGCGGCCAGGCAAGCAAGCGTCAACCAGGCGTGGCGGACTGAAGCCCTCATCTCGTCTCCTCCGGAAATGATGTTCGATCGGGGCCGCCCGATGCCGGTTCGCCCCGCGCGCCGGGCAACGTTAGCGCCGACCGGCCGGCACACCGGTTCGGGACAACCCCTAGCCTTCCCCTAGCCCGCCGCGGCGGACCCGTCGCCAAAGGCGACGGCCAGCGCCTGCGCGCAATCGGCCCGCAGGTCGCGCACGTCCTCCAGGCCGATCGAGAAACGCACCAGCGTGCCGTGCCGGCCCGAGCCCGGCCGGATCGTCGCCAGGTCGTAGGGCACCGCCAGGCTCACCGGGCCCGCCCACGAGTAGCCGATCCTGAACAGCCGCAGCGCGTCGACGAAGGCGTGCACGCGCTCGCGCGGCACCGCGGCTGCGAACTGCACCGAGAACAGGCCCGCCGCGCGGCTGCACAGCGCCTGCCAGTGCGCGTGCCCGGGCGAGCCGGGCAGCGCCGGATGCAGCACCGCTTCCACCTCGGGCTGCGACAGCCACCACTGCGCCAGCTCGCGCCCGGCCCGGTCCTGCGCGTCGTAGCGCAGCACCAGCGACGGCAGCGCGTGCAGCAGCGCCTCCGCGTCGTTCGCCCCGACGCCCAGGCCGAGGTGCATGTGCGCGGCCTTCAGCCGCAGGTGCAGCGCGTGCTCGCGCGTCGTCACCGCGCCCATCAGCACGTCGCCGCCGCCGGACGGGAACTTGGTCAGTGCATGCGCGCTGATGTCGACGCCCAGACCGTGGCCGAGGTCGAAGGCATCGAACGCCAGCCCCGCGCCCCAGGTGTTGTCGATCGCCGTCGCCACGCCGCGCTCGCGCGCCGCGCGCACCAGCGCGCGCAGGTCCGGAAACTCCATCGTGATCGAACCCGGCGCCTCGAGCCACACCAGCTTCGTCGCCGGGCCGATCGCGCGGCCGAGCGCATCGGCGTCCATCGGGTCGTACAGGCGGTGGCCGATGCCCCAGCGCGCCAGTTCCTGCCGCGCCAGCTCCTTGCCCGGCCCGTAGGCGTTGTCGGGGATCAGCACCTCGTCGCCCTGCTGCAGCAGCGCGGTGTCGACGAGCGCGATCGCCGCGAGCCCGCTCGGCACGAGCAGCGTCTGCCGCCCGCCCTCGAGCGTGGCGATGCGCTCCTCGAGCAGGAAGGTCGTCGGCGTGCCGTGCAGGCCGTAGGTGTAGCCGGTCTTCTCGCGCCAGTCGCGCGCCTGCAGCGCGGCCACGTTCGGGAAGATCACCGTCGAGGCCTTGAACACGCCGGGCTGCGGCGCGGCGAAGCCCTCCGGCGGTCGGTACGGGTGGTGGATCAGCGTCGTGCTCGGGGCGGGCTTCGGTTCGTTCATCGGCGGGCAGGTCGGCGTCAGACGGGTTGGGCGATCAGGTCGTGGCCGTCGGTGTCGACGACGCGGGCGCGCGCGAACGCGCCCGTCTTCAGCCGGGTCGAGGCCTTCTGCGGCGGCAGCAGGCGCACGCTGCCGTCGATCTCCGGCGCGTCGGCATACGAACGGCCGACGCCGCCCTGCCGGCCGAGCGCCGGCGCGTGATCGACCAGCACCTGCATCGTCGCGCCGATCCGTTCGCGCAGCTTGGCGGTCGACACGGCTTCCGCCACCGCCATGAAAGCCGCGCGCCGTTCCTCGCGCAGCGCCTCGGGCAGCGCGCCGGGAAGCTGGTTCGCCGCCGCGCCGGGCACCGGCGAGTAGGCGAAGCAGCCGACGCGGTCGATCCGCGCCTCGCGCACGAACTGCAGCAGGTGCTCGAACTCGTCCTCGGTCTCGCCCGGGAAGCCGGCGATGAAGGTCGAGCGCACGACCAGCGGCGGGCAGGCCGCGCGCCAGCGCGCGAGCCGCTCGAGGTTGCGCTCGCCGCTGGCCGGGCGCTTCATGCGCTTCAGCACCTCGGGGTGCGAGTGCTGGAACGGCACGTCCAGGTACGGCAGGATGCGGCCTTCGGCCATCAGCGGCAGCACCTCGTCGACGTGCGGGTACGGGTAGACGTAGTGCAGCCGGACCCAGGCCCCGTGCGGCTCGGCCAGGCGGCCGAGCTGTTCGCACAGCTCGGCGAAGCGCGTCTTCACCGGCCGGCCGTCCCAGAAGCCGGTGCGGTGCTTCAGGTCCACGCCGTAGGCGCTGGTGTCCTGGCTGACGACGAGCAGTTCCTTCACCCCGGCGTCGAACAGCCGGCGCGCCTCCTCGAGCACGTCGCCGATCGGGCGCGAGACCAGGTCGCCGCGCATCGAAGGGATGATGCAGAAGGTGCAGCGGTGGTTGCAGCCCTCGCTGATCTTCAGGTAGGCGTAGTGCCTGGGCGTGAGCTTGATGCCGATCTTGTCGAAGTGGGGCGGCACCAGGTCGGTGAAGGGATCGTGCGGCTTCGGGCAGTGGGCGTGCACCGCGTCCAGCACCTCGGCCGCGGCATGCGGGCCGGTCACGGCCAGCACCTTCGGGTGCAGCCGGCGCACCAGGTTGCCGCCGTCGGCGTCGGCCTTCGCGCCGAGGCAGCCGGTGACGACGACGCGGCCGTTCGCGTCGAGCGCGTCGCCGATCGCCTCCAGGCTCTCCTGCACCGCGGCGTCGATGAAGCCGCAGGTGTTGACGATCACCAGGTCGGCGCCGTCGTAGGCGCGGCTGGTGGCATAGCCCTCGGCGGCGAGCCGGGTCAGGATGACTTCGGCATCGGTCAACGCCTTCGGGCAGCCGAGCGAGACGAATCCGATCGTGGGTGGGGCCGACATGGCCGCCATTGTCGGCCAGCCGCGCCGCCGACCGCCGGCGCGGCGGCCTCAGCGCTCGGTTTCAGCGCTCGGTCTCGGCGCCGCTGCGGCCGGCCATGCCCGGGAACAGGCTGCCGGCCTGCTTCGCGAGCTGCTCCTGCATCTGTGCGAACAGGCTCTTCGACTGCTCGAGATAGGCGCCGACCATACCCTGCATCGCCGCGCCCTGGCCCGCCAGGAACTGCGACCACATCTCCGGCGTGAAGGACTTGCCGTCGCCCAGGCCGAGGCCGCGGTTGGCGAACTGCTTCTGCAGCTCGACGAAGGTCTGCAGGTTGCGCTCGAGGTACTCGCCCATCATGCCCTGCAGCGAGTGGCCGTAGAAGCGGATCATCTGCTGCAGCATCTGCGCGGTGAACATCGGCACGCCGCCGGACTCCTCCTCGAGGATGATCTGCAGCAGGATGCTGCGCGTCAGGTCCTCGCCGGTCTTGGCGTCGCGCACCTCGAAATCCTCGAACTGCAGCACCATGTCCTTCACGTCGGCGAGCGTGATGTACGAGCTGCTGCGGGTGTCGTACAGCCGGCGGTTCGGGTACTTCTTCAGCACCCGCGGCCCGCCCGCCGGCGCAGCGGCTTCGGTGGCGGACGGCTCGGCGCGGCGGCGTGCGGGCATGCTGTGAGGGCTCCTTCGACGCGAGGCATTCTAGGTTCCGGCCCGGCGGCCCCCGGCCGGGCTAACCCTGTCGTGGGAGGCCGCGTGCAGCCCGGCGCGGGCCGGGGCGCGACGCCCGCGCCGGGCACCCGCTCGGCCGACCGGCCGCTCATTCCCGTCTCGACGCGCCATTCCTAGAATGATCGTTTCCCGCGTCAGCCCGAGCCTGCCATGAAGCCGCCCCTCACCCTCGCGCGCATGCTGCGCACGGCCCTTCTTCTCGCTGCCTGCGCCGCTTCGGGCGTGCAGGCGCAGGCGCCGGCGGCGGCGCCGTCGGCACCGGGTGCGGTGCCGGCGAGTGCCGACCCGTGGCCGCGCGACGTCAGCGTTCCGGGCGCCGCAGCGCTGCTGTACCAGCCGCAGATCAACACCTGGGTCGACAACCAGGTCGACTTCCGCGCCGCGGTCGCGCTGAAGCCGACCGGCGCCGCGAACGAGACCTTCGGCGTGGTCTTCGCGACCGCGCGCACCCAGGTCGACAAGGTCGCGCGCATGGTCGTGTTCGAGAACCTGAAGGTCACGAAGGTCGACTTCCCGACCCTGCCCGGCCGCGGCGCCGGTTACGCCGCGGCGCTGCAGGCGAGCCTGGCGAAGAGCGCGAACAGCATCGCGCTCGACCGGCTGCAGGCCTCGCTCGCCGCCGCCGGCATCAAGCCGGCGGCGGTCGCGGTGAAGAACGAGCCGCCACGGGTCATCGTCAGCAACACGCCGGCGATCCTGGTGCCGATCGACGGCGCGCCGGTGTGGCGCACGGTGCCGCAGGACAGCCGCTTCCAGCGCGTGATCAACAGCCATGCGCTGATCGTCAAGGGCGGGCTCGGCGATCAGCTGTACCTGCATGTCTACGACGGCTGGCTGAAGGCCGGCGCGATCGAGGGTCCGTGGGCGCGCGCGGACTTCACGCCGATCGGCCTCGACGACCTCGCGCACGCGCTCGCCAAGGCCGGCAGCGTCGACCTGCTCGACGGCGGCCCGCAGGCAAACCCGAAACCGTCGCTGGCCAACGGCGTGCCGACGGTCTACACCAGCAGCACGCCGGCCGAGCTGATCGTCTTCCGCGGCCAGCCGAACTTCGTCCCGGTGGCCGGCACCCAGCTGCTGTGGGCGCAGAACACCACCGCCGACGTGTTCGTGGCGACCACGAACAACCAGTACTACGTCTTGCTCGCCGGCCGCTGGTTCAGCGGCCCCGGCCTGGGCGGCCCTTGGACCTTCGTCGCGGCCAACGCGCTGCCGGCCGACTTCGCGAAGATCCCGCCGGACTCGCATGCCGGCGTCGTGCTGCCGACGGTGGCCGGCACGCCGCAGGCGCAGGAGGCGGTGATCGCGAACTCGGTGCCGCAGACGGCGACGATCCCGCTCGAGAAAGGGCCCAGCTTCACACCGAGCTTCGACGGCGCGCCCCAGTACGCGCCGGTCGACGGCACGCAACTGAGCTACGTCATCAACGCGTCGGTGCCGCTGATCCGCGTGGCGCCGAACGCGTACTACGCGGTCGAGGCCGGCGTGTGGTTCACCGCGCCGGAGGTCACCGGCCCGTGGCGGATCGCGACCTCGGTGCCGGCGGTGGTCTACACGATTCCGCCGAGCTCGCCGATCCACTACGTGACCTACGTCCGCATCTACCAGGCCACGCCGACCGCGGTCTACGTCGGCTACACGCCGGGTTATCTCGGCACCGTGGTCTCGCCCTACGGCACGGTCGTCTACGGCACCGGCTATGCGTACGACCCGTGGGTCGGCACGGTCTGGTACGCGGCACCGTACACCTACGGCGTCTACGCGTCGCCGGTCTACAACCCGTACGTCGGCTTCACCTTCGGCTTCGCGGTCGGCCTCGCGAGCGCGGCCTGGATGGACCCGTACTGGGGCTGGGGCGGCGCCTGGTACCACCCGGCCTACTGGGGCGGCTACGGCTGCTGCGCGACCGCCAGCGCCAACGTCTACGGCCACTGGGGCAGTGCCGCCTGGTCGGGCACGCGCAGCTGGTACGCCGGCGGCGGCGTCGCCGGCTCCACCGCCTACGGCACCTACGGCAACGCGCGCACCGGCACCAGCGGCAGCTATTCGGCCGGCCGCCAGTACAACGCCTGGACCGGCAACGCGACCCGCGGCTACGACCGCACGATCAACGGTGCCGCCGGCGGCAGCGGCAACGTCGCGCGGGCGTCCAACGTCAACACCTACACCGGCCAGCGCAGCACCGCGAACGCCGTCTCCGGCAGCACCGCCGGCGGCAGTTCGTACGACCGCGCCGGCGCCACCACCGCCGGCCCGATGGGCAACGCCCATGTCGGCGGCGGCTCGTCGACCAACGCCGCGACCGGCAAGACCAACACCTGGGGCTCGGCCAGCATCGGCAACCAGCATGTCGCCGACGTCAACGGCAACGTCTACCACAACGACGGCAGCGGCTGGAAGCCGGCCGGCGGCGGCGCCGCCCCGGCCGGCGCCAGCGGCTGGGCCGACCGCGAGTCGCAGGCCCGCA
>JAFLDG010000106.1 GCA_017302495.1 Burkholderiales bacterium | reverse complement strand
GTTGGCCTGCGACGGCACGGTGAAGCCGCTGAGCTTGCGCACGAACTGCAGCGAGGCGTCGCGGATCTCGAGCTCGGTGGCCGGCGGCTCGAAGTTGAACAGCGTGCGGATGTTGCGACACATGGCGGCACTCGACGACGGTCCTGCAATGGCGCCGATTGTCCCGCGGCCTCGCGCGGCGCCAGGCTGCGAGGGCACGCCGTTGCGCCCGTGCGCGCGGCAGCCCGGCCGTTCGCGCCGCGGGGCATGGGAGGCACCGATTCCGGTTCGGACGCGCGGCGCTACAGTGCCGCTCCTTCGAGCCACCCGCCGCCGCCGGCGCATCTGCCATGACCCGCCCATCGACGTTGCACAAGCTGAAGGAAGAGTTCCTGAAGATGGTGCCGCCGACCCTGTTCTTCTTCATCGCGCTGCACGTCGTCGCGCTGGTGCGCTCGCTGCTGACCAGCGGCCAGGGCCTGCCGCCGGCCAGCAGCGCGCAGATCGCGCTGTCGGCGCTGATCCTCGGCAAGGCCGTGCTGATCGCCGACATGCTGCCGGCGATCAACCGCTTTCCCGAGAAGCCGCTGGCCTACAACGTGGCGTGGAAGACCGCGCTGTACTTCGCGGCGGCCTCGGTCATCCACTACCTGGAGCGGCTGTACGACGCCGCCCGGGAAGCCGGCGGCCTGGCCGCCGGCAACGAACTGCTGCTGGCACGGATCGTCTGGCCGCACTTCCTGGGCATCCAGATCGTGATCCTGGTGGTGGTGATGAACTACTGCGCGATCCGCGAACTGGGCCGCGTGCTCGGCGAGGAGCGCATCTTCCGGCTGTTCTTCCGCGACGGCATCGCCGGCAGCGCGCGCACGCTGCACTGAACCCCCGCCCGGCGGCAACGCGGGCCGCGGGCGGCCGCCGGCCCGCACCGAGCGAAGCCGGGCCGAGCCGGCGCGCCCGGCCCGCCGGGGCCGAACGGCATGCCGTGTTCAGCCGGCCGCCGCGGCCAGCGCCCGCAGCCGCGTCGTCATGAAGCTGGCCGCCTGCGTGATGTGCGCACGGGCCAGCGCCTCGGCGCGCGCGGCATCGCCGGCGGCGATCGCGTCGAGGATCGCGGCATGCTGGTCCCAGATGTCGCGCGGCGTCTCGTCGCGCGTCAGCACCTCGGCCATCACGCGCTCGGTGTAGGTCCAATGCGCCGACATGCTCGACGCCAGCAGCGGGTTGCCCGACAGCTCGTAGAGCAGCTCGTGAAAGCGCCGGTCAGCGGCCACCATTCGCGCCACCGCGGCGCCGGCTGCCGCCTTGCGGCCCGCCTCGATGACGGCCGGGCCCAGCTTCGCGGCTCGGTCGGCCGCCACCTCGGCGGCGCGGCGCGCGGCCAGGCCCTCGATCACCGCGCGCAGCTCGTACATGTGCCGGACCTGGTCGGGCTCGAGCGGCGCCACCACCAGCCCGCGGCCCGCCGCGTCGCGCAGCACGCCCTGGTCGCGCAGCAGCAGCAGCGCCTGCTGCACCGGCTGGCGCGACACGCCCAGCGCCTGCGCGATCTGCTCCTGGATCACCCGCTCGCCCGCCGGCAGCCGGCCGCTGGTGATCTCTTCCAGGATGGCGTCGCGCACCTGCTCGACGCGGTTCGGCGGGGCGCTCAGCGGTTTCATGCGCCCAGTCTAGCCCGGACCGCCGCGTTCTGAATTCAGAGGGCACCGGGACTTCCCCTGATGCATTCTGAATTCAGAATGCCCGAATCGTGGGCATCGATCTCAGGAGTCAGCCCATGACATCCGCATCCGCCCGCAGCGTCGCCGAATGGGTGGCGCGCTTTCTCGTCGCCCGCGGCGTCGACCGCATCTTCGGCCTGCAGGGCGGCCACATCCAGCCGATCTGGGACCATCTGGCGCAACTGGGCGTGCGCATCGTCGACGTGCGCGACGAAGGCGCCGCCGTGCACATGGCCCATGCCCATGCCGCGTTGTCGGGCCAGGTGGGGGTGTGCATGGCCACCGCCGGCCCGGGCGTGACCAACTGCGTCACCGCCATCACCAACGCCCACCTGGAGCGCGTGCCGGTGCTGCTGATCGGCGGCTGCCCGCCGGTGCCGCAGGACGATCTGGGCCCCCTGCAGGGCATCGACCACGCCGCGATCATGAGCCCGGTGACGCGCTCGTCGCGCACGCTGCGCGTGGCCGACCAGGTGGCGCGGGACCTGGACAAGGCCTGGGCCATGGCCCAGGGCGACGGCAACCCGCCCGGCCCGGTGTACGTCGAGTTCCCCACCGACGTGCTGCGCCAGAGGGTGCCCGCGGCCTGCGTGCTGGACGAGCACCTGCGCCCGACGAAGCGCCCGGCGCTGGCGCCGGATGCCGGTGAGGTGGCGCGCGCCGCCACGCTGCTGCGCGAGGCGAAGCGCCCGCTGGTCGTCACCGGCCGCGGCGCGCGCCGTGCCGGCGCGGCGCTGACCCGCCTGCTCGACGCCAGCGGCGCGCTCTACCTGGACACGCAGGAAAGCCGCGGCCTGGTGGACGGCGCGCATCCGTCCGTGGTCGGCGCGGTGCGCGCCAGGGCGATGCAGGAGGCCGACCTGGTGCTGGTGGTGGGCCGCAAACTGGATTACCAGATGGCCTACGGCTCGCCGGCCGTGTTCAAGCACGCGCGCTTCGTGCGCATGGCCGATCATGCCGACGAGTTGCGCGACAACCGCCGCGGCGAGGTGGAACTGCTGGCCGATCCGGCGCTGGCGCTGGGCACGCTGGCGGCGGTGCTGGGCAGGCCTTCCGACGCACTGGACACCGCGTGGACCGGCGCGCTGCGCGCCGAGCATGTCAAGCGCGCGGCGAAACACGCCGAGGGCATGGCCAGCGCGCCGGCCGGCAAGGACGGGCACATGCACCCAAACCGCATCTTCGCCGCGCTGCGCAAGGTGCTGGCGCCGGATGCGATCACCATCGCCGACGGCGGCGACCTGCTCAGCTTTGCGCGCATGGGCCTGGAATCGAAGGAGTACCTGGACGCCGGTGCCTTCGGCTGCCTGGGCGTGGGCACGCCCTATGCCGTGGCCGCCGCGCTGCTGCACCCCGAGCGGCAGGTGGTGGCCATCACCGGCGACGGCGCCTTCGGCATCAACGCGATGGAGATCGACAGCGCGCAGCGCCATGGCGCCAAGGCGGTGTTCATCGTCAGCAACAACGCGGCCTGGAACATCGAGCGGCTGGACCAGGAGATGAACTACGGCGGCCGCGTGGTCGGGACCACACTGGCCTGGAGCGACTATGCCGGCATGGCGAAGGCCTTCGGTCTGCATGCCGAGCGGGTGACCGACCCGGCCCGGCTGGAAGGCGCGATCCGCGATGCGCTGGCCCATGCGCCGGCGCTGATCGACGTGGTGACCACGCAGCATGCGCTGAGCAGCGATGCCGGCAAGGGCCTGGGCTGGGTGCCCGACCGGCAGGCGCTGACCGCGTGGGACGAAGCCGAGCAGGAACGTCGCAAGCCATGACCACGCTGCTGACGCTGGCCGAATCGGTGGCCACGCACGCGCGCACGCAGCCGCAAAAGATCGGCGTGCGCGACTCGAATCGTGCGCTGCGCTATGCCGAGTGGGACCTGCGCGCCCGCCGGCTGGCGAACGCGCTGCGGTCCCTGGGCCTGCAACCCGGCGACCGCGTGGCGCTGCTGGCCTACAACTGCGTGGAATGGCTGGAGATCTACGCCGCGCTGGCGCGGGCCGGCCTGGTGGCGGTGCCGATCAACTTCCGCCTGAAGGGGCCGGAGGTCGCCTACATCGTGCAGCACAGCGAAGCGCGGGCCTGCATCGTGCAGGAGGACTTGCGCGCGCTGGTCGACGACATCCGCGCCGAGCTGCCGATCGCGCCGGGGCGCTATGTGCACTTCGGCGCCGACCCACCCAGCGGCTGGTTGGGCTACGAGGCGCTGATCGCTGCGGCCCCGGCCGACGCGCCGCCAGTCGACGTGAAGCCGAAGGACCTGTTCGCGCTGATGTACACCTCGGGTACCACCGGCCGGCCCAAGGGCGCGATGCGCAGCCACGAAGGCAACGCGCTGATCGCGCTGGTCACCGCGCTGGAATTCGGCCTGACGCGCGACGACACGGGGCTGCTGGTGATGCCGCTGTGCCATGCCAATTCGCTGTACTTCAGCGTCACCTTCACGATGCTGGGCGCCACGATCGTCGTCGACGACCGCAAGAGCTTCGACCCCGAGGCCGTGCTGCGCACGCTGGCCCGCGAGCATGTCACCTTCACCTCGCTGGTGCCCACGCACTACGTCATGATGTTGGACCTGCCCGAGGCCGCGAAGCAGGGCCTGGACCTGAGCCGCGTCGGCAAGCTGCTCGTCTCCTCCGCGCCCGCGCGCAAGGAGACCAAGCTGGCGATCCTGCAGCTGTTCCCGAACGGCCGGCTGTTCGAGTTGTACGGCAGCACCGAGGCCGGCTGGGTGACGATCCTGCGGCCCGACGAGCAGCTGGACCACCTGGGCTCGGTCGGTCGCGAATGGGCCGGCTCGGGACCGATCCGCCTGCTGGACACGGACGGGAACGAGGTGCCCGATGGCGAGGTGGGCGAGCTGTACTCGCGCACCGCCTACGCCTTCGACGGCTACTGGAAGAACCCGGAAAGGACGCAGGAGGCCTTCAGTGGCGCCTGGTGCTCGGTGGGCGACATGGCGCGGCGCGACGAGCAGGGCTTCATCCACCTGGTGGACCGCAAGAGCAACATGATCATCAGCGGCGGCGAGAACATCTACCCCAGCGAGGTGGAATCGGTGCTGGCCGCGCACCCCGCCGTGCAGGACGTGGCCGTGGTCGGCCTGCCCGACGCCAAGTGGGGGGAGGCGGTGCATGCGGTGATCGTGCTGCGGCCCGGGCAGAGCGCGGATGCGAAGGGGATGGAGGACTGGTGCCGCGAGCGCCTGGCCGGCTTCAAGCGGCCGCGGGGCTATCGCTTCGTGCCCGAATCAGAACTGCCGCGCACGGCGACGGGGAAGGTCCAGCATCGGGTATTGAGGGATCGCATGACCGTTGACGCTGTGGCGCTTGCAGTCTGGACCCCATGATCGTCCGTCAGAAGAAGTCGGGAAAGTCCTGTTGCGGGCGCAGGGTCTCGTCGAACCGCCAACGCGACCGATAGCTCAGACCACAGATGAGCGACAAGCGAAGAAGAATTTCTAACTTTCGATCGTTGCTCACATCGACGTCGGCGACCCATCCGTTGGAGAGGCGGGCGAAGTTGCTGCTTGACAGCGCCAAGTGTGGGGAAGAGTAGAACAGCTCGGTTTCGCGTTCAGCGAAGTGATTGCGGCGCGTGCCTGGAGCAAGCTCGGAAGCACGGTGTGGGTCCACATCGAACACATGCGGCGCTGCAGCAATGAACTTCTCCAGAAGCCAGACATAGGCGTCTCTGGCGTGCTCCCATTCCCGAACGTCTCCGTCGAAGGTGACGCGGACGGGCGACTTCGCCTTCGAACGGACGCGAGGCTTTCTGGGTTTTGGGCGCTGCCTCAGTTCCATCTCGACCAGTGAGGCAAGGTCACCGCGCTCGTATGCGAGGCAGTTCAGTCGGAGCTGCTGCAACTCCGACAGGGTGTACTTGGGCAGCTTGGCGGAGAAAGACACCTCGTCCATCTTCAGTGCAGTCGAGGTGCTGGACCATCGGATCTAGCAGTCATTAAAGAGCATCGTCAAGCGGGTCGACCAAGGAACTGATCGCGCAAAGAGCTCAAAGGCACATCGCCCTTTGAAGAACGAACGAACAGGTAGTCGTACCCGTTCAGAGCCTCCGTCTTGCCACCGTTCGAATTGACAACCTCGATAGCAAGCTTGCTTGGCACATCGTAGCGGTGTCCCCGATAGCCCACGCTACCGTCCGATAACACTTTGCCTGCTTCAAGGAACTTGCCGCCACCACCTCGCTGCTGACGCTTCAGCGTTCGGCAAATCAGTTCAGAGCCGGGCTGAAGCAAGCCAGCCCTTACGAACTCTTGAAAAGAGACCCGGCCGGTCTCCTCTCGGCGACGAATGACTGGAACTGGGGCGATGCGCCCAGAGGGACTAGCTGCCTGCTTGGCAGCATCCGTTGGCGCTCGATCGAAGTACCACTTCAGCAATTGATCTCGCAAGCCGATTGGCATTTCGCGTAGTTCGGCTTCCGTGAGAGCGATGGTGAATGACATGTTTCCTCCGTAGACGACGTGTCGACGGAAGAAGTATTCCCTTGTGCAATCCCTTGTGTCAAGGGAAATTTAAGGGAGGAATATGACTCCTGCATATGTCTGGCCTCGTACCCTGCCCGGTAGGCCTTCGGGCGGCAATGCGGCGCCCAACTGCAAGGACGAATCCCCACCTTGCAATTCGCCGTTTTGATCACCTCGCCTTCACCGTCTCTGGTGAAGCGCCGCCAGAGACTCCGCCGCTGGTAGAGCCGGCATCGCAAGTTGCCGCAACATCACGCCAGCCGAAGCACTAGCTTCTTGCCCACAGCCTGCGCGTACTTGCGCAGCGTCGCGATCGATGGCGAATGCTTGCCAGTGGCGAGCGCACGTTCGAGCCGCGCGACGGCAGGCGCCTGGGTTCCCATCCGTTCAGCCACCTGGGCCTGGGTCAGGCCCGCCTCTTGCCGCGCCTTGAGCAGGACGTCGAGCAGCGCACCTTCGTCGCGCTCGATGCGCTCGACCTCCTTGCGCACGCCCGGGCGCCGCATGAGCTTGGCGACGACTTGATCATGAGTTCGCATGCTTGACCTCTTTCATGCGCTTGCGCGCGATCTCGGTTTCCCGCGGCGGTGTCTTCTGCGTCTTCTTGACGAACGAGTGCAGCATCATCACGCGACGACCGGCAAGCGTGCAGAAGAAGACGCGGGCGATGCCTTCCTGCCCCTTGAGGCGTAGCTCGAACAAGCCGTCGCCAAACGAATCGGTGTGCGGTGGGCCCAGGTTCGGGCCCACGGCCTCGATTCGGCGTGTCAGGACGATGTATCGAGCCGCCAGCGAATCGGGCAGGGCCAGGATGTCGTCCTGCACGGCCTCGCTGTAGTAGTCGATCGTGTACGCCACCGCAACATGATAACAAATATGTTATCGCCTGCCGTGGTATCAATTTCGACCGAGGGTCGACCAGCCGGCCCGGGGGCGCCATGCGCAACCCGGAGGGCAGCGCGCTGATCGCGCTGGATGCCCCGGGGTGCTTCAGCAGCGGCCGAGCGCCGCGAGCCGGCGCGAGCTGGCCGGGTCGCGGAAGACGATCGGCTGCTCGGCCACCGCCGGCGCCCCGCGCTCGGCGGCCTGCACGGCTTCGACGACGAGGTGATGCTGCGGGCTCTTCGCGCACACCGGATCGGCCGCTTCGGCATCGTGCGCGACGAGGTACGCCTGGCAGCGGCAGCCGCCCAGGTCCTCCTCCTTGCGCTCGCAGCTCGCGCACGGCTCCTTCATCCAGCCGGTGCCGCGGTAGCGGTTGAAGCCTTCGGAGTCGAACCAGATCTCGCGCAGGCTCGCGTCGCGCACGTTCGGGAAGGCCAGCCCCGGCAGCATGCGCGCGGTGTGGCAGGGCAGCGCGGTGCCGTCCGGCGTGACGGTCAGGAACATGCTGCCCCAGCCGTTGACGCACTTCTTCGCCCGGCCCTCGTGGTAGTCGGGGGCGACGAAGAAGAGCTTCGTCCTGCCCGCCAGCCGCTCGCGCCAGCGGTCGGTCACTTCCTCGGCGCGCCGCAGCTGTTCGCGCGTGGGCAGCAGGTGGGCGCGGTTCTCGAACGCCCACGAGTAGTACTGCGTGTTCGCAAGCTCCACGTACTCGGCGCCCAGCTCGGCAGCCATGCCGATGATGCGGTCGATGTGGTCGATGTTCAGCCGGTGGATCACGACGTTCATCACCATCGGCCAGCCGTGGTCCTTGATCAGCCGCGCGACGCGCTGCTTCAGCTCGAAGGTCCGGGTGTGCGAGAGGAAGTCGTTCAGCTCGCGCGTGGAGTCCTGGAAGCTGAGCTGGATGTGGTCCAGCCCGGCGGCCTTCAGCGCCGCGGCGCGCTCGGCGTTGAGGCCGACGCCGCTGGTCAGCAGGTTGGTGTAGTAGCCCAGGCGCCGCGCCTCGGCGACGATCACTTCGAGGTCGTCGCGCAGCATCGGCTCGCCGCCGGAGAGCCCGCACTGCACGGCGCCGAGCGCGCGCCCCTCGCGCAGCACGCGCAGCCAGTCGTCGGTGCCGAGCTCGTCGGTGCGGGCCGCGAAGTCGACCGGGTTGTAGCAGAACACGCAGTGCAGCGGGCAGCGGTAGGTGAGCTCCGCCAGCAGCCACAGCGGCGGCCCGACGGCGGGCTTGGCGCCGTGCGTCACGCCAGCTCCAGCCAGCGCTGCTGCTGCGCGATCGCGACGAAGGCGAGCACGTCTTTCTCGAGCCCCTGCGCGGCGAAGGCCTGCTCCAGCTCGGTGACGATCGCGGCCAGCGGCTTGGCACCGTCGCAGCGCTTCAGGATCTCGCCCGCGCTCTGGTTCAGCTTGACCATGCCTTCCGGGTACAGCAGCACGTGGCAGTCCTGCGCCGGCTCCCACTGCAGCCGGAAGCCGCGGCCGATGCGCGGCACGGCCTGCAGCGTCGGCGCCGCGGCGCTGGTCATCCGTTCACCCCGTAGCGCGTGGCCATCGCGTCGTTCATCGCCCACAGGATGTCGAGCTTGAACTGCAGGATCTCGAGCGCGCGCTGCTGCAGCGCGCGCGTCGCGAAGTGGTCGAGCGTGACCGAAAGGCCTTGCTCGACGTCCCGCCGCGCCTGGCTCACGCGGTTGCGAAAGTACTGCAGCCCCGCGCTCTCGATCCACGGGTAATGCTCGGGCCAGGTCGCGAGGCGCTGCTTGTGGATCTCGGGCGCGAACAGCTCGGTCAGCGACGAGCACACCGCCTCCTGCCACGGCGCGCGGCGCGCGAAATTGACGTACGCATCGACCGCGAAACGCACGCCGGGCACGACGTGGCGCAGGTCGGTGACTTCGTCGCGCTGCAGGCCCGTGGCCTCGGCCAGGCGCAGCCAGGCCTCGATGCCGCCTTCGTCGCGGATGCCGCCGAGCTCGAAGCCGTCGTGGTCGAGGATGCGCTGCATCCAGCCGCGGCGCACTTCGCGATCCGGGCAGTTGGCCAGCACCGCCGCGTCCTTCACCGGGATCGCGATCTGGTAGTAGAAGCGGTTCGCGACCCAGCCGCGGATCTGCTCCGGCGTGGCCCGGCCGGTGTTCAGCATCAGGTTGAACGGGTGGTGGATGTGGTACGAGCGGCCGCGCTCGCGCAGCTGCGCCTCGAACTCGGCGCGGCTCCACGCGGGCCGTTCGTCGGCGGCCGGGGCCTGCTCCTTCAGCATGTCGGCACGGATCATCGTCGCGACCTCGGGGCGATCAGAGTCGGATCTCCATCCCGTCGGCGCAGACCTCGATGCCGGCGGCGGCCAGCTGCGCGCGCTCGGCGGAGTCCTCGTCGAGGATCGGGTTGGTGTTGTTGATGTGGATCAGCAGCTTGCGCGTGCGCGCCGGCAGCTTCGCGAGCCACTCGATCATGCCGCCCGCACCCGACTGCGGCAGGTGGCCGATGTCGCGCGCGGTCTTTTTCGACAGCCCGAGCGCGATCATCTCGTCGTCGGTCCAGAAGGTGCCGTCGACCAGCACCGCGTCGGCGCTGTCCATCGCGTGGAACACGGCCGGCGAGACCGCACCCAGGCCCGGCGCGTAGAACACGCGCGCGCCGCTGGCGGCGTCGGCGATCGTCACGCCGATGTTGTCGCCGGGCACCGGGGCCTCGCGGTGCGGCGAGTACGGCGCCGCCTTGCTCGCCAGCGGCAGCGCGCGCAGGCTCAGGCCCGCGGCGCCGGGCACCGCGAACCGCGTGCCGTCGAGCGCAATGCGGTGGCGTTGCACGCCGCAGTAGTGCTGCAGCACGCGCAGCACGGGGTTGCCCTCGCGCAGGTCCTCGTCCACCGGGTCGGTGCACCACAGCGGCAGCGGCGTGCCGCGCTCGCGCAGCATGAACAGGCCGGTGGCGTGGTCGACCTGGCCGTCGATCAGCACGACGCCGGCGATCGCGGTGTCCCGCAACGCGCGCGCCGGCTGCAGCTCGGGCCGGGCGCGGATCTGCTCGAGGATGTCGGGCGAGGCGTTGAACAGGATGCCGTCGGCGCCATGGTCGGGCCGGACGAAGATCGACGACTGCGTGCGCGCCTTCGCGCGCAGCGTGCCGGCGCGCACGCCGGCGCAGTTCCTGCAGTTGCAGTTCCACTGCGGGAAGCCGCCGCCGGCGGCGGAGCCGAGGATCGTGATGCGCATCGGGGGCGGGGCGCGAGCCGGGACGCCGGACGTGAAACAGGGCCTCTCGCGAGGCCCTGCGAATCGAGCGAAGGCGGGCGCGTCAGCGCGCCGCGACGTACAGCGTGATCTCGAAGCCGAAGCGCAGGTCGGTCGCGCTGGGGGTCTGCCATTGCATGAGCGGGTCTCCTCGGGGCGGGCGGTGGATGCGGCACGGCGGGTGGGTGCGTGCCGCCGGGAGCGGGAACTCCCATGACGCATGCTGAGGCTGCCGGGCCGGGCGCGACAGCCCCCCGGCCATGAACCCGCGCTCCAGAAAATCATGAATCCGGCCGATCGCTGCGCTGGGGCAAGGGCGCTGGCTACCATCGCCGGCGTGAGCCCCGCCACGCCCTGCCCCGACCGCGCGCCGGCTTGCCGGTGCGCGCCGGTCGCGTGCGCCGGGAAGGCGCGTGCGCCAGGCCGATCCGCCGCGCGCGGCGGGCCGCCGGGCGCGCACGCTGCCAAGGCGGCGCAGTGAGCCTGCGCCTGAAGATCCACCTGATCGTCGGGCTGCTGACGGCGTCGTTCGTGCTCGCGATCGGCGCGCTGCAGTTCGTCGCGATGCGCGACTCGGTGCGCGAGGAGGTGGTCGCCGCCAACCGCGTGGCCACGCAGATCCTGCAGCGCCTGTCATGGCTGCAGGCGGCGCAGGGCGCGCCGGGCATGCTCGCGTTCCTGCAGGGGCTCGGCCGCGTGCGCTCGACCGAGCTGGCACTGTTCGACGCGAGCGGCCGGCTGCTGTACCGGTCGCCCGAGTCGGCGTACAAGGCCGGGCGCGACGCGCCGGCCTGGTTCGACCGGCTGATCGCACCGCCGGTCTCGCCGCAGGTGCTCGACTTCCCGGACGGCCGGCTCGAGCTGCGCGCGAACGCGTCGCGCGCAGTGCTCGACGCGTGGGACGCGCTGGTCGGGCTCGCCGGCGTCGGCGTCGCGCTGCTGCTGCTCGTCAACGGGCTCGTGTTCTGGCTGCTGGCGCGCGCGGTCCGTCCGTTCTCGCGCATCGTGCCGGCGCTGCAGGCACTCGAAGGCGGCGACTTCGGCGCGCGGCTGCCCCCGCTGGCCGGGCGCGAGGCCTCGGCCATCGGCGCCGGCTTCAACCGCATGGCCGCGGCGCTGGCGGACCACATCGAGACCGAGCGCCGCGCGGTACGCGCCGAGCTGCAGTTGTCGGACCAGCGCGAACTGGCGCGCTGGGCGAGCCAGCGCGTCGAGGAGGAGCGGCGGATGATCGCGCGCGAGCTGCACGACGAATTCGGCCAGTCGGTCACCGCGATCCGCAGCATGGCCTTGTCGGTGGCGCAGCGCACCGAAGCCGGCGACCCCGCCTCGGCGCAGGCGGCGCGGCTGATCGCCGACGAGTCGTCGCGGCTGTACGACGCGATGCACGGGCTGATCCCGCGCCTGACGCCGGTGGTGCTCGACCAGCTGGGCCTGCCCGACGCGCTCGCCGACCTGGCCCAGCGCACGCGCGCGGCCCACCCCGGGGTGGTGATCGACGTCGAGGTCGCGCCGGGCGACGAGCCGCTCGCCGCCGACGCGGCGCTGGCGATCTACCGCGCGGCGCAGGAGGGGATGACGAACGCGCTGCGCCACGGCCGCGCGCGGCGGCTGTCGCTCACGGTGAGCGGCGACGCC
>JAFLDG010000105.1 GCA_017302495.1 Burkholderiales bacterium | reverse complement strand
GGCAGGGCCAGACCGCATAGCGATGCGTCCCGGCCGCGGACGTGCGCAGGGCCAGCGTCGGCAGGCCGTCGGCCGGCAGCAGCGTCACGCCGGGGCCGCGTGCCCGGAGCACGAGCGGCGCGACCACCGGCACCTCGGCCTCGGCCAGCTCGCGCGCGAACTGATGTTCCTCGAGGATCTGCGCATCGCGCCAGCGGCCGGGTCGGTAGAACTTGGCGACCACCGCGTCGCCGTCTTCGAGCATCAGCCGGTAGACCCGGTTCTCGTACGAGTTCAGCTGCAGCACGCGGCCGTCGCCGCGCAGGCCGACGGCGTCGAGCGCGTCGAGCAGGTGATCGGGCGTCAGGTCGGCATAGGCCGGCGCGGCGGCGGGCATGGGCCGATGCTACGGCGCGGCAGGCCCGGCGGCGGGTGCGCCGGGGCGAACCGTTCAGCGACGCGTCGACCGCGACTGCGGCACCGCGCCGGACACCGACGGGTCGCCCGGCGGCGGCTCGTCGTCGTCCCGCCGCGGGAAGCCGTCGCGCAGGATGTGGCTCAGCGCGCCGTGCTCGCCGGCCGTGCCCGGTTCGCGGCGCTCGGGGCCGAAGAAGGAGTCCTGGAAGAAGCCCGAGTCCTGCCACAGCGCACCGCGATCCCGGCGCCGCGATGGGCCCGGTGCGGCCGACGGGCTGGGCGCCAGGCCCGGGCCGGGCGCCGGGTTCGGCGCCCGTGACGCCCCGTGCGCTGCCGGCAGCAGCAACTGCAGTTCCGCCACCGACGGCGGATCATCGCCGGGGATGCGCAGGTACCGCACCTTGCAGGCGGCCATCACGTTCTCCTTGATCGTCTGCTGGCGCAGCGATCCGGGGATGGCTTCGTCGAGGAGGTCGAAGGCGACGAGCACCCGGCCGTTCGGGCTGCAGACGGCAAAGGTCACGTGGATCGTCCCGAGCAGTGCGTACCAGTAGCCCCGCCGCTGCGGGTCGATCGACTGCGAAAAGCGCACCAGCGGGACCTTAGCGAGCACGATGTGATGCGGCAGCGCCTCGCGCAAGTGGCGATAGACCCGGCGCTCCTCGGTGCTGAATACCGGGCGGGCGGAAAGCTCCCAATGGGTTGGCAGCGGCTTCGGCCGGCGTCGCCGGCTGCGGTAGGCCCAGGCGGCGAGCAGGACCAGCAGCAGCGTGCTCGCGCCGAGCGCGATGATCCACGGCAGCGTCGACGGCATGTTGTTATGGCCATCTGCCCGCTGCGCCGGCGATGACGGCGCAGCGGGGGTGATCGATGTGCCGGCGATGCTACTGCGCGGCTGCCGGCTGCCGGCACCCGCGATCGCGGGATTCGCCCCCGCATCCGGGGCGGGGTGAACCCCGAGGGCCTGCGCGCGCGGCGCGACTGCCCGGCCGTGCCCGCGCCTCGCGGGGCCGCCGCCCGGCGCCCGGTTCGGCTCAGTGCCCGACGATCGAGGCGAGCAACCGGTCCACGCGCCGGACCTCGCGCTTGATCCGGTAGTCGAGGCCGGCGGCACCTTCGCCGACCAGGGCTTCGACGTGCGAGGCGAGGTTGTCGGGCGGCAGGCGCACCAGCGCCTGCGATTCGGCGCCGTGCCGTTCGACGGTGGCGCCGGCCTGGCGCGCGATGCGCAGCATCGGCGCGTTCTCGCTCAGGGCGTGCACGACCAGCGTGTGCACGCCGCGGTTGCGCGCGTGCAGTTCGGCGTGGGCGAACAAGCGCTCGCCGAGTTTGCGGCCGCGCAGGTGGCTGGCCACCGAGACGCCGAACTCGGCACAGGCCTCGGCCCCCCGCGGGGCCGACTCATAGGCAAGGTGCGCCATGGCCACCAGCTCGAGCCGGCGGTTGAAGACGCCGAAGACCTCGTCGCGCGCGAAGTCGATCCCTTCGACGTAATGCTGCACCTGCTCGTCGGTGGCCAGATGCCCGAAGCGCAGATAACGGTCGCGCTCGTCGAGCGCCAGCAAGTGCATCAGCACCGCCGGGCGGTCCGCCTCGAGCAGCGACCGGATCGGAATCCACGGATAACTGTGCCCGCCCCGCGGCTCGGTCGGCGCGTCATCCGGCGGCTTTGGCGATGTCGTCATCATCGATATCAGGGTTTTCCCGAATGCTACCGGGTGTCGACGAGGGGCGCCCTGGGGAGCCGGCTCCAACCGTGCAATCTGTCGTCGACCGGCCACGTTCGGCCGACGGGACCGCATCGCGATATACTCACCGGCTTTCCCGTCGACGGCGGGGGGGACAGCGCCGACCGAGCCCCAAGGGGCCCGCGGCGGCGCGGGCAGCCACTGAACCGGAGAGGCCGCAGCCGAACAAGCGGCGCCGACGGTCCGGGCACCGTGTCCGAACAGCCGTCCAGTGGGGCCAGCGGCGCCGAGCCGCCGGCCCATCCCTCAGCGAGACCCTCATGAAGACCTTCAGCGCCAAGCCGGCCGAGGTGAAGCACGAGTGGTTTGTGCTCGACGCCACCGATCAGGTGCTCGGACGTGTCGCCAGCGAAGTGGCACGCCGACTGCGCGGCAAGCACAAGGCCATCTACACGCCTCACGTCGATACCGGCGACTACATCGTCGTCGTCAATGCCGGCAAGCTCCGCGTCACCGGGAACAAGGCCAGCGACAAGATCTACTACCGCCACACCGGGTATCCGGGCGGCATTCGCGGCACGTCGTTCAAGGACCTGCAGGCCAGGCATCCGGGCCGGGCGCTGGAGAAGGCGGTGAAGGGCATGCTGCCGAAGGGGCCGCTCGGCTACGCGATGATCAAGAAGCTGAAGGTGTACCCCGGCGCCGAGCACCCGCACACCGCACAGCAGCCGAAAACGCTCGAACTGGCGAGGAGCGCCTGATGATCGGAGAGTGGAACTACGGCACCGGCCGTCGCAAGTCGTCGGTCGCGCGCGTCTTCATGAAGAAGGGCAGCGGCCAGATCACGATCAACGGCAAGGCGATCGACGCCTACTTCGGCCGCCAGACCTCGATCATGATCGTGCGCCAGCCGCTGCTGCTGACGGCCAACGAGGCCAGCTTCGACCTGCGCATCAACGTCCACGGCGGCGGCGAATCGGGCCAGGCGGGCGCGGTGCGCCACGGCATCACGCGCGCGCTGATCGACTACGACGCGGCGCTGAAGGGCGAGCTGAGCAAGGCCGGCTTCGTCACGCGCGATGCGCGCGAGGTCGAGCGCAAGAAGGTCGGCCTGCACGGCGCGCGCCGGCGCAAGCAGTTCAGCAAGCGCTGAGCCCGCAAGGCGCGCGCTGCGGGCTCGTGCGCCGCCCGGCAGGGCCGACGCCGCGCAGGGCCAAGCGACGGCCGGGTGCAGCCCGGCCGTCTTTGTTTCATAATCTGCCTATTTCCCACTGATCCAGTCAGGAATGAGCATGAGCGCCGTGATCGAGACCGCCGGCAGCGACGTTGCCGAACTGCCCCCGCCGCTGATCTTCACCGACAGCGCCGCGGCGAAGGTGGCCGACCTGGTCGCCGAGGAAGGCAACCCCGAACTGAAGCTGCGCGTGTTCGTGCAGGGCGGCGGCTGCTCGGGCTTCCAGTACGGCTTCACCTTCGACGAGGCGGTGAACGACGACGATACGCAGATGACGAAGAACGGCGTCACGCTGCTGATCGACGCGATGAGCCTGCAGTACCTGATGGGCGCCGAGATCGACTACAAGGAAGACCTGCAGGGCGCGCAGTTCGTGATCAAGAACCCGAACGCGACCACGACCTGCGGCTGCGGGTCGAGCTTCTCGGCCTGAAGCCCGTGCCTCGGCCGCGGCCGCCGTAGGCGGGCCGCTGTCGGTCGCCGAACGGCCTCAGCCGGCCGGATAGAGCGCGCCGAGGATGCGCGGGCCCCGCGCCCCCGTGACCGAGGCCACGTTCCCGGCTCGGCGCTCGACGTAGGCGTGTGCGAGCCAGGCGAATGCCAGCGCCTCGACCTGCTGCGGCGGTACGCCGCGTGTCCCGGTGTCTTCGACGCCGATGGTCGGCAGGCGGGCGCGCAGCCGCCGCATCAGATCCGCGTTCGCCGCCCCGCCGCCGCAGACCAGCAGTTGCGTCGTTCGCGGCGCGCAGCGAAGCAGCGCGGCCGCCACGCTGCGTGCCGTGAGTTCGGCCAGCGTCGCCTGGACGTCCTCGGGGGGCAGCGCGCCCCGGACGCCGCGCAGGTGCCGGTCGAGCCAGTCGGCGTCGAACAGGTCGCGGCCGGTGCTCTTCGGCGGCGCACGGTCGAAGTACGGTTCGGCCAGCATGCGCGCGAGCAGCGCCTCGTCGACCCGTCCGCTCGCGGCGAGGCGGCCGTCGGCGTCGAACGGCAGCCCGCGGTGCCGTCGGCACCACAGGTCGAGCAGCGCGTTCGCCGGCCCGGTGTCGAATCCCTGCACCCGGCCGTCGGCATGCAGCAGCGTCAGGTTGGCGATGCCGCCGAGATTGAGCACCGCACCGGCGATACCGGCGCGGCCGAAAAGCGCGGCGTGCAGCGCCGGCACCAGGGGCGCGCCCTGCCCGCCCGCGGCGACGTCGCGGCTGCGGAAGTCGCAGACCACGTCGATGCCGCTCAGTTCAGCGAGCAACGCCCCGTTCATCAGTTGCAGCGTGTAGCCGGTGCCGTCGAACTCCAGCGGGCGGTGGCGCACGGTCTGCCCGTGCGCGCCGAGCGCGCGCACCCGGCCCGGGGCGGTGCCGGCGGTGCGCACCAGCTCGGCGACGACCCGGGCGTAGTGCCGCATCAGCGCGTTCGCCGCGAGCGCCGCGGTGTGCAGCTCGTCCGGGCCGCTGCGGTTGAGCCGCAGCAGCGTCGCGCGCAGCGCATCGTCGAACGGGGCGTGGGCATGGCCGAGAACCCGGGGCGGGATGTCGGGTGGCCCGGCAAAGTCGGCCAGCACACCGTCGACGCCGTCCAGCGACGTGCCGGACATCAGGCCGACGTACAGACCCGACACCATGCGCCGCGACCGCGGCGCGGTCACTCGAAGAGGCTGCGTGTCTGGCCGACCGTCTCGGCCAGGTCCAGCTGTGCCTGCGCCGCCTGCGACACGGCAGCGAACTGGGACTTCGCCTTCGGGTCGAGCGTGAGCGGCTGGGCCGCCTTCGCCAGGCTCGACGGGTCCTGGTGCCGGCCGTTGACGTGGAATTCGAAGTGCAGGTGCGGCCCGGTCGACCAGCCGGTCGAGCCCACCGCACCGATGCGCTGCCCCTGCTCGACCGCCTGCCCCTTGCGCACGTCGATGCGGCTCAGGTGCGCGTACAGCGTGCTGCGATCGTTGTCGTGCTGCACCTGGACGACATTGCCGTAGCCGTTCTGCCAGCCGGCGAAGTCGACCCTGCCGTCGCCGACCGAGCGCACCGGCGTGCCGGTGGGGGCGCCGTAGTCGACCCCGCGATGCGCCCGCCAGCTCTGCAGGAGCGGGTGGAAACGCATCGCGAAGCCGGAGGTCACGCGCGAGAACTCGAGCGGGCTGGCCAGGAAGGAGCGCTTCCGACTCTGGCCGTCGAGACCGAAGTAGGCGCCGCGGCCGGTGCCGTCGGCGAACCAGATCGCGTTGTACTGCCGCCCGCCGTTGACGAACTCGGCGGACAGCACGCGGCCCGCCGACGGCATCCAGCTCACCGGCTCGCCGTCGGCGCTGAGCACCTCGTAGACCACGCCGAAGGTGTCGCCCTTGCGCAGCTCGCGGTGGAAGTCGATGTCGGCGGCGAAGATCTCGGCCAGCTGCGACGCGACGGAATCGGGTATGCCGGCCTCGTCGGTGGCCGCGAACAGGGTGTTGCGGATCGTGCCGCTCGCCAGCCGGGTCTGCGCGGCCAGCGGCGCGACCTCGACCCGGCTCGTCCACTGGCCGGCCACGCGCTCGACCGTGAGCCGCGTGAACTGCGGCTGGCGCTGCGGGCCGTCCGCGGCGGCATAGCGCGCGACCAGATCGACCACCGTGCCGTCGGCGCGGGCCCGGGCCTGCACCATCTTGCCCGGCTTGCCGTCGAGCAACTGGCGCGCGCCGGCATCGCGGCGCAGGAAGGCGGCGGCATCGGCATCGGCCACGCCGAGCCGGCGCAGCAGACTGTCGGCGGTGTCGCCGGCACGGGTCAGCTCGGTGCGCGAGAGCTCGAGCTCATGCTCGGCCAAGGCGTCGAGCTGCCGGCTCAGGTCGGCGAGGCGCAGATCGTCGACCACCTGGCGCTGCGGCAGGTCGGCCGGATCCGGCAACAGCGGCGCCACCCCGAAGGCCGTGGCCGCGAACCCGCCGAGCAGCGTGACGAACGCGGCCGTCAGCGGCTTGCGCCGCCGGTCGAGCCAAGCGCCGCCGCGGGCCAACAAATGATCCAGCTTCTCCAACGATCTGCGCCTAGACGTTCGTGCTCTCACCGGCGGCGCACCGAGCGCCGGGCCTGACGGACTTGTAGGGGTGCGGGCAGAGGCTTGCGTGGATGCGCCGCCTAAAATGCCCGCCCTGAACGACTGCCACCTGGGCAGCGTCGAGGGCGGCGCAGTATAACCGCCGCCCCCTGCCGGCAAGCCCCGGAATTGCCCCGACGAAGTGAGCCATGTCAAACGATGTAAGCCCGCCCGAAGACGTCGCGGCCGACGATGTGCTGCGCCAGGCGATGGCGGTGTCGTTGCGCGGCTGCGACGAGCTGCTGCCCGTGGCGGACTGGTGGCGAAAGCTCGCCCGCGCCCAGGCCACGGGCAAGCCGCTGCGCATCAAGCTCGGCCTCGACCCGACGGCGCCCGACATCCATATCGGCCACACCGTCGTGCTGAACAAGCTGCGCCAGCTGCAGGACCTGGGGCATACGGTGATCTTCCTCATCGGCGACTTCACGTCGATGATCGGCGACCCGTCCGGCCGCAATGCCACGCGGCCGCCGCTGACGCGCGAGCAGATCGAGGCCAACGCGCGGACCTACTACGCCCAGGCGAGCCTCGTGCTCGACCCGGCGCGGACCGAGATCCGCTACAACAGCGAGTGGAGCGACGCGCTCGGCGCGCGCGGCATGATCCAGCTCGCCTCGCGCTACACGCTCGCGCGCATGCTGGAGCGCGACGACTTCAGCAAGCGGCTGAGGGGCGGCCTGCCGATCAGCGTGCACGAGCTGCTGTACCCGCTGATGCAGGGCTACGACTCGGTGGCCCTGCGCAGCGACCTCGAGCTCGGCGGCACCGACCAGAAGTTCAACCTGCTCGTCGGCCGCGTGCTCCAGGCCGAGTACGGCCAGGAGCCGCAGTGCATCCTGACCATGCCGCTGCTCGAGGGCCTGGACGGCGTCGAGAAGATGAGCAAGAGCAAGGGCAACTACGTCGGCATCACCGAAGCGCCGGCGACGATGTTCGCCAAGCTGCTGTCGATCAGCGACGACTTGATGTGGCGTTACTACACGCTGCTGTCGTTCCGCAGCGAGGCCGAGATCGGCCGTCTGCGGCAGGAGGTCGAACAGGGCCGCAACCCGAAGGATGCGAAGGTGCTGCTCGCGCGCGAGATCACCGCGCGCTTCCACGGCGCGCCGGCGGCCGACGCCGCGCAGGCCGACTTCGAGCTGCGTGCCCGCGGCGGCATCCCCGACGACATCCCCGAGCTGACGCTGACCGGCGCGCCGCTGGCGATCGGTGCGCTGCTGAAGCAGGCCGGGCTGGCGCCGAGCAGCAGCGAGGCGTTGCGCCTGGTCGAGCAGGGCGGCGTGCGCATCGACGGCGCGACGGTGGCCGACAAGGCCTTGAAGGTGGCCAGCGGCAGCTACGTCGTGCAGGTCGGCAAGCGCAAGTTCGCGCGCGTGACGCTGGCACCATGAAACGCCGCCGCCTGCTGGTGCTCGCGCCGGCGCTCGCCGCGCCGACGTCGCGGGCCAAACCGCCGCCGGACGAGCAGGCCCGCATCGACCGGCTGATCCGCGCGCTGGGCCAGCGCACCGACGCGGTCTTCATCCGCAACGGCAAGGCGTACAGCTGCGCCCAGGCGGCTGCGTTCCTGCAGGGCAAGATGAAGTGGCATATCGACAAGCTGAGCTCGGTGCACGAGTTCATCGAGCAGGTCGGCACGCGGTCCGACGCCAGCGGCAAGCCCTACCACTTCCGGCTGGCCGACGGCCGCGTGGTGCCGAGCGCCGACTTCCTGCGCCAGGAGCTGGCCAAGCTCGACCGACGCTGAGCCCGCACTAGCGCGAGCCCACTGCGGGCTCGCGCGCGGCGGGCGAAGGGTGGCGCGCGTCCCGCGCGCGCCACGCGGCCTGCAAGGCTGAGCCCGCACCGGCGCGAGCCCACTGCGGGCTCGCGCACGGCGGGCGAGCCGTGCGGCGCGTATCGCCGAGCCCTGCGTCCGGTCCGCTGTCGGCCGGTCGCGGCCGCCTCGAGGCCGGGCCGCACAATGGCGCGATGTCGCCGCGCGCCTACCTGAAGCTCTCGGTCCTGGTGGCGCTGGCCACGATCGGGCTCAAGACGGCGGCCTGGTGGGTCACCGGTTCGGTCGGTCTGCTGTCGGACGCGCTGGAGTCGCTGGTCAACCTGGCCGGCGCGGTCTTCGCGCTGTTGATGGTCACCGTCGCCGCCCATCCGCCGGACGCGGAACATCCGTACGGGCACCACAAGGCCGAGTACTTCTCGAGCGGCTTCGAGGCGGTGCTGATCCTGGTGGCCGCGGGCGCGATCGGCTGGGCCGCGGTGCAGCGCCTCATCGCCCCGCAGCCGCTGCAGTCGCTGGGCCTGGGCCTGGGCCTGAGCATCGTCAGCTCCGTGCTCAACGGCGCGCTGGCCTGGGCGATGCTGCGCAAGGCGCGGGAGCATCGGTCGATGGCGCTCGAAGGCGATGCCCGCCACCTGTTCACCGACGTCTGGACCTCCGCCGGCGTCGTGCTCGGCCTGCTGCTGGCCTCGGCCACCGGCTGGCTCTGGCTGGATCCGCTGGTGGCGCTGCTGGTGGCGGCGAACATCGCGCGCGAAGCGGTGGCGCTGCTGCGCGTCTCGGTCGACGGCCTGATGGACCGCGCGGTCGAGCCCGAGGTGCAGCGCCAGATCGAGGCCACGCTCGACGGCTTCCGCCATCAGGTGGTGCGCTTCGACCACGTCAGCACGCGCCGCGCCGGCCAGCGCCGCTTCGTCGACCTGCACATGCACATGCCCGGCGACTGGTCGCTCGGCCGCGCCGCGGCGTTGCGAACGTCGGTCGAGCAGGCGCTGATGAGTGCGGTGCCGGGGCTGCGCGCGACGATCCAGCTGCTGCCGATGGACGTCGAGGCGCACTTCGGCGACACGCGGGACCTGCCGTGATCGCGCTCGTGCAGCGCGTGGCGCGCGCGCACGTCGAGGTCGCCGGCCGCACGGTCGGCGCCATCGGGCCGGGGCTGCTGGTGCTGGTGTGTGCCGAACCGGCCGATACCCAGGTGCAGGCGCTGCGCCTGGTCGACAAGCTGCTGAAGCTGCGCATCTTCGCCGACGCCGCCGGACGCATGAACCGCAGCGTGCAGGATCTGGCCGGCGGCCTGCTGGTGGTGCCGCAGTTCACGCTCGCCGCCGACACCGCCGGCGGCAACCGGCCGAGCTTCGCCGGCGCCGCGCCGCCCGAGCGCGGACGCGAACTCTACGAAGCGGTGCTGCGGCTGGCGTGCGAACGCCACGCGCCGGTGGCGAGCGGCGAGTTCGGCGCCCACATGCAGGTGCACCTGGTCAACGACGGGCCGGTGACGATTCCGCTCACGATCCGTTGAGCGCCGGCGGCCGGGCCCGGTCCCGCCATCCGGCCCGGCAGCGGTCCGCCGGCACCGGATGCCCACGAGGCACGATGCGCCGCGGCACCCGGCGGCGCTGACGGCGGACGGTCGCGGCGGCGCTTCCGCCCGCCGCGCAGAGGTTGGCGACCCGCCCCACATGCCGACCTCGGACGAAAAAGCCGCCCGGGTGGGCGGCTTCGTTCGGCCCGGCCGGGCGAGGTCAGTCCGCGTACTGACCGGCGGCCTTGATCGCCGGGCCCCACTTGTTGATCTCGTCCGAGACGAACTTCTTGTGCTCGGCCGGGGCCAGCCGCCCGTCGGTGACGACCACCGCGCCGAGCGCTTCCTCGCGCTTCAGGAACTCGGGGTCCTTCAGCGCCGCGCGCAGCGCGGTGTTGAGCTTGTCGGTCACCGCCTTCGGCGTGCCCTTCGGCGCGTACAGGCCGTGCCAGATCGAGACGTTGAAGCCCTTCAGCCCGGATTCGTCGAGCGTCGGCAGCTTGGCCAGCGCCGGCGGCGCCGGCAGGCGCTTGGTCGTCGTCACCGCGAAGGCCTTGACCTTGCCCGACTCGATCTGCGAGGTGGTGTTGGTGGTCTGGTCGCACATGATGTCGACCTGGCCGCCGAGCAGGTCGGTCATCGCCGGCGCGGTGCCCTTGTACGGCACGGTCGTCATGTCGACCTTCAGCGCCTGCTGGAACAGCAGCCCGCACAGGTGCGAGGCGGCGCCGAGCCCGGCGTTGGCCAGGTTCACCTTGCCCTTGTTCGCCTCGATCCACGCCTTCAGCTCGGTGAAGTTGTTCGCCGGCAGCGTCGAGCGGCCGATCAGCGTCATCGGCACCTCGTTGATCAGGCCGAGGTACTCGAAGTCGTCGAGCGTCTTGTACGGCAGGTTGCGGTACAGCGCCGGCGAGGTCGCCATGCCGATGTGGTACAGCAGCAGCGTGTAGCCGTCGGGGGCCGCCTTCGCGACCTTGGCGGCACCGAGCGTGCCGCCGGCACCGCCGACGTTCTCGATGATCACCGGCTGCTTCAGCTCCTTGCGCAGCGCCTCGCCCAGGTCGCGCGCGACCTTGTCGGTGGGGCCGCCGGCCGCGAACGGCACGACGATCGTGACCGGCTTCTCCGGGTACTCGGCCCAGGCCGAGAGCGTGAACCCGGCGGCGAGGGCAGCGAACAACAGCTTCTTCATGCGACGTCTCCTGAGCCTGCGGATGAGGGTGGCGCGATGGTACGGAGGCGCCGCGCGTCGCCACCGTGGGAACTACGTACGCCTCTCGTCGCGCGCCGGGCGGCCGGCGGCAGGCGACGACGCTCAGCCGTGGCGGCGTGCATCCTCGATCAGCTTGCCGTCGTTCGGCAGGCTGCCCGGCGCGACGAGTTCGACCTCGCCGCGCAGCTTGGTCAGGTCGCGAAGCGTCGCCGCCAGCGCCTGCGCCAGACCCTCGGCCGCGCCGGCACACTCGGCGCGCAGCGTCATGCGGTCGTCGGCCATCTCGCCGTCGATGACGAGCCGCACCCGGCCGACGCCGGGGTGACGCTTGGGCAATTCGGCGATCTGGCCCGGGTGCACGAACATGCCGCGCACCTTGGCCGTCTGGTCGGCGCGGCCGAGCCAGCCGCGGATGCGGGTGTTCGTGCGCCCGGTCGGGCAGCGGCCCGGCAGCACCGCCGACAGGTCGCCGGTGCCGAAGCGCAGCAGCGGATAGTCCGGGTTCAGCACGGTGACGACGACCTCGCCGACCTCGCCGTCGGCCACCGGGTCGCCGGTGCCCGGGCGCACGATCTCGACGATCACGCCTTCGTCCAGCACCAGGCCCTCGCGCGCGGCGGTCTCGTAGGCGATCAGGCCGACGTCGGCGGTGCCGTAGCTCTGGTAGGCGGCGATGCCGCGCTGCTGCAGCCAGTCGCGCAGCGCCGGCGGGAAGGCTTCGCCGCCGACCGAGGCCTTGGTGATCGACAGCGGCCGGCCGAGCGTTTCGGCCTTCTCGACCGCGATGCGCAGGAAGCTCGGCGTGCCGGCGTAGGCCTGCGGCTTCAGGTCGGCGATCGCCTGCAGCTGCAGCTCGGTGTTGCCGACGCCGCCCGGAAACACCGTGCAGCCGAGGGCGTGCGCGCCGCGCTCCATCATCGCGCCGGCCGGCGTCAGGTGGTAGCTGAAGCTGTTGTGCACCAGCTCGCCGGCGCGCAGGCCGGCGGCGAAGAAGGCGCGGGCGAAGCGCCACGGGTCGGCCTCGCCCTCGGGTTCGTAGATCGGCCCGGGCGACTGGAACACGCGCCGGGCGGGCCGCAGCCCGAGCGCGCGCCAGCCGATCGCGGCGAAGCCGCCGAAG
>JAFLDG010000104.1 GCA_017302495.1 Burkholderiales bacterium | reverse complement strand
TCGAGGAGGTCAACGAACCAGGCAAGGACCTACACTTATCCACAGCCGACGATCTCGATGTCGGCTTCCACCCCTGGCTCAATATTGAGTCGGCACGGTGGCTCAAAATTGAATCGGCGCCGACAGCCAGGGTGTCGCTCACGCCCTGGGCGGCCAACCAGGCCTTCAGGCGTTCGGGCTCGATGTTCGAGTTGGCGGGCCGGTCGATCCAGTCGCCCAGGTAGGTGTAGCCCAGGCGCTGGCTCAGCAGCGCCAGCACCCGCTCTTGCGTCTTCTTCTCGATCTGGCCGACGCTGGGCATGGCAACCTCGCCGTCAGGGCTCGAAACGCGGCATCGCGCGCCGCATGAAGGCATCGAACAGCGGCACGGTGAAGGCCATCTCGCCATGCGAGGGGCTGTAGACCATGCCTTTCTTGATCAGGTTGGCGCGCACTGGCGCCAGACTCGTGGTCTTCACGCCCAGCTTGTCGGCGATGTCGCCGGTTCGGTAGGGTCCTGCGCCCAGTTCGGCCATGGCGCGCAGGTAGGTCTTCTCCCGCGGCGTCAGCCGGTCGAAGCGCACGCGGAAGAAGTTTTCGTCCAGGCGCTGCGACACCAGCTCGCTCGTTTCGCGGATCACGTCCGCGCCGATGGGCGAGGCCGCTGCGTGGTTCCAGGCCTGGTAGCCCCACTCCTGCAGAAAGTACGGATACCCCTGGGTGAGCCGGAAGATCGCGTGCAGCGCATCGAGGTCGAACGCCACGCCCTCGGCCTGCACGGGGTCCTGCAGTGCACGCGCAGCGTCGGGCTCAGGCAGGGGCCCCACGGGGGGGAAGTTGAAGAGCCGCTCGGCGTATGACTTCGACTCACCGGCCAGCCCAGGCAGGATCGGGAGGCCCGCGCCCACCAGCACCAGCGGCAGTTGGCGCTGCTGCATGCGGTGCATGGCCATGATCAGCGCGCTCAGCTCCTCGGTGCTGAAGTACTGGATCTCGTCGATCAGGATGGCGACCGCCGCGCCCCGCTCCTGCGCCGCTTCGCCCACGGCCACGAACAGGTTGGGCAGATCGACCTCCAGATCGCCGCTGTCGGCCGAGCCAGGCTCGGGTTCGATGTCCAGGCCGATGTCCAGATCACCCACCTTCACCTTGATGGCACCGATGAAGCTGCGCAGCACACCCAGGCCGCGGCGCACCTTGTCGCCAGCCGCCTTCACCCGATCCAGGTCGAACAGCAAGCGGCGCAAGTGCGGCGCCAGCAGCACGGCCAGCGGCTTGCCTTCGTGCGCTTCGACCAAGATGGTTCGAAAGCCTTCGGCCAGGGCAATGCGCTCGATCTGGTTGAGCAGTACGGTCTTGCCCACCCCGCGCAGGCCCGTGAGCAGCAGGCTCTTCTCAGGCCGCCTGGCCTGCACCCGCCCGAACAGCACCCGAGCCTGCTCCAGGATGCCTTCGCGGCCGGCCAACTCGGGTGGCGGCGAGCCCGCGCCCGGCGAGAAGGGGTTGCGGATTTTGTCCATGGCTGGTGCCACTATAGCGACTTATGCCGCCTTATACGACCCCGACCGCATAAGAACGAATAGCCGGCTATCAAGTCAGGAGCGCCGCAGCTGCAGCGGTTTTATCGGAATCCAGATAAAGCGCGATAAAGCTCAGGCCCCGACGGGCACTCGATCACGGGAGGCGGAACAAACCCGACGTTTTCAGTGTCAACTTATCTGTAAACTACTTCCAGCCTTTCCGGAGAGAGAGGTTGCCACCCGCCCCAGGAGCCACCATGACCACCACCGCGCTCGGCACGTGGCGCCAGCCACCGCTCGTCTACGTCGTCGCGGAGCTGGTGATCTCGCCCTACTACTCCCTGGCCGGCAAGGTGCCGGGCCTGCAAGACCGGCTGCGCAGCAGCTTCCCGCGGACGCTGGAGGCCAAGGAGATCGCCATCGTCGAGGGCACCAAGCCCAGCGCACAGACGCTGTGGCAGTTCATGTCCGGCGACCAGCGGCATGCCGTCCAGTTTGGCATCCGAGCCATCTCGCTCCATGCCACCGGCTACCTCCACTCGTCCGACTTCCTGGGACGCTGGGCCGAGGTGCTGAACACCATCGAGCAAGCCGAGCTGGGCGCCTACGTCGAACGAGCGGGGCTCCGCTATGTCGACCTGATCGTGCCGAGCGACGGAAACGCGCCGGGCGACTACCTCGTGAACAGCCTGCAGGGCATCGTCCCCGATGGGGCGCAGTGCACGGGCTCCATGTGGGCGGCCGCCTTCCAATTCGACGGCAGCATCGTCAACCTTCGCGCCGGCGCGCCTTCGCCGCAAGGCATGCTGCTGCCGCCCGACTTCAACGCGCTGCCCCTGGCCAAGCCTGCCGTCATGATGCAGGCCGAGGCGCGCCTGAAAGCCAATCAATCGATCGGCTTCGTGGATACGGACTGCATCCGCGAGGTCGGCCAAGTGTTCGAAGCCGACGCTCTGCTGGCCCACTACAAGAGCATGCAGAAGCTCACGTCGGCCACCTTCAAGGCAGCGATGTCCCCCCTTGCTCAAAAGGAGTGGATGTGAGCGAGATCATCCAGCCCAGGCACTACGCCGCACGCGAGGCCGCCCTGCGGCAACGCCGACCCAGCGCAATCATCGACGAGGCTGAACGTCTGGACGCTGCATCGAACCAATTCGTGGCTGTGTGGGTTCCGGATCTGCAGCCCACGGGCATCGTCAAGATGGGCGGGCTGGTGGCGCTGTTCAGCGGCGGGATGACGGCTGCCGCTCGTTGCGCTCCGGTGCAGACCAGTTGGTCCACCACGACGGTGGAGGAGCTGGATGATCTGATTCCCTCAGCCGCAGGACCGACGTGGACCCAATGGGCCGAGTCGACCCGCAAAGCCTTTCTGGAGGCCGCGACCCAGGCTGCTGCGAAGAGCGCCCCGCCTCAGGCCGTCGAGGCGCAGGATCTGCAGGCCGAGGCTCAGCGCCGCGTTCAGCGTCTCGTGGCGATCCAGGCCGCCCTCGGGCTGACCACGCAGGACCTAGCGGCAGCGCTGAACCTGTCCAGGCCGCAGCTCTACAAGTGGCTGGACCCCTCACAGGACGTGCGCCTGCAGGAAGCCAAACGTCAGCGTCTTGACGCTGTCGAGCGAATTGCCAAGGCATGGCAAGCGCGGTCGGCGGCGCCACTGCGGGCCGTGGCACACGAGCCGCTGGCCAACGGGCGCACGGTCTTCGAGCTACTCGCCGCCGATGCCATCGACGAGGCCGCGGTGAATGCGGCGTTCGACGAATTGACGGCCAAGCTGCAGGCGCAGCCCAAGACGCGCAGCCAGCTGCTGGCCGAGGCGGGCTTCAAGCGGCGGCCTTCCATCCGCTCGCTGCCGAGCGATGAGTGAGAGGCACAGACAGTGGCGTTCGGCGATGACGTGGCGCAACGAGGCTGGCAGACGGGCTCCGTCTTGCCGGCCGACTTGCTGCCCGCCCTCGCACCGCACCTGAGCCGCCCGGGGCAAGCCGCGGCGGCGATCGGCGAAGACGACTGGCTGCTGGTCGTCTCGCAGACCTGCGACATCGTCGCGAGCAGGTTCGAGGCCGAACCGTTCGTCGAAGTCCTTCACGCCCACCGGCGCGAGGGCAAACCGCGCAGGGAGTTTGTCGATCTGCGGTCCACACGTCAGATCGACTTCCGTCCGAACCCCGGGACGCACAAGGACCTGGTGCTGACCGCGCACGCCATCGGCGATCGGTACATCGTCCCTCGCGAATGGTTCACCCAGCATGAACCCGACCCGAAGCGACACCTCAGCGTCGACGCTGCCCGGCGACTTCTTGCGTGGTACGCGCTGCGCGCTGCGCGGCCCTCGTGGCCCGACGAACTCGAGCGGCGGCTGCGCGGCGCCAAGCCGGCACTGCTGGATGCGCTGACCCCTCTGGCCGACGACATCGCCGAAGTCAGGGTGGCGATCGATGAACGCGACGAGGAACTGCCGGCCGGCCAGCCGTACCACATGGTCGTGTTCTTCGTGGTCGACGAAGACGTCTGGAACGCGGACGTGCCGGGCCGAGCCGCCATCTACGACGCCTTCACGCGATTCGTCGCCGCCTTGTCGGGCTGCAACGGCATCGAGGTGAACACGGACCGAAGCGAGGTCGTGTCCGGTGCCGTCCTCACTTGGCAGGAAGCCCGGGCCACCGACGAGTGGAACTTCGCCAACCTGAGCCATCGCGAGCCTTGAGGCCGCCGCGGCGCGGTGTGGTCACACCAGCCGGATCCGGCCTGTCAGCAGCGCTTGCATCATGCCCTGCTTGAGTTGGCGGGTCTTGTCGCGGCGGGCTTCGAGGGCGGCGAGTTCGGTATCCATGTCGGACAGAACAGCCGCGATGGCCTGTTGCTCGCGCACGCAGGGCAGTCGAATTTCGACGGCGCTCAGTTCAGCCTGACCTACGTTGGAGCGGATGGCGCCCTGCCCTCTGGCGACAAGTTGCTGACGCACTTCCGGTGCCCGCAAGCCGTAGCCAGCGTAGAGCGCGTCGAGGCGTTGCGCCTTCGGCCGTCCCCGAATGACGAAGCCACCAAACACCATGGGCGCGTCGTCGATGTACGCGGACGCCAGTGCGACCTCGCCTTGCGTTTCGGAGGTGCGATTGAAGAGCACATCGCCACGCCGCACAGCGAAGGTTTCTTGCAGACCTCGGGCGAGGAGGACGCGCCCGGGAACGTGATCAGCCGTCAGGTGCGGGCGCGTGATGACCTCGAGAACATTGATGAACTGAATACCCCGTCCGTACGCACGCTTGTCAGCGTTCACACCGTTCCGGAAGTCGAACAAGTCGCCGAGCCGCACGCGGAGCCATGGCTCGGCCTGGCCCGGCAGGCGATGGTGCCCGGGCAGCAGTTGCTGCATCGCGGCCTGTTTGATGTCTCGCTTCTTGGCAATGAATTCGTCGAGCTTGGTCAAAAGCGCGTCAGCATCCGACAAGGCGCGCGCAATCGCGGCCTGCTCTTCCGACGGCGGTCGAGGCAAGGGCACTGTGACCAGCTTCTCCCGCGGCAAATGTGCGATGCTGGTTTGCGTCACGTAGTCGGCAAGTGCACCCTGCTCCGACCAGAACCGCAGGTACGCGGCCATCAGCTCTGGGCTGTATCCGTTTCGTGGGCGCAGCCGGTGTAGCGCCTTCTGGTAGTAGCACTCGGGCAGCTGATCACGCCAGATCGCCGCGCGACCCACCTCGCCGCCCTCGCAGACGAGCAAGTCGCCGCTGCGCAGTCTCAATGCGAGTTGCTCAGCGCGAGTGAGCGGAACCATGCCGAGATCATCGACATCAACGCGTCCCCACTGAACCGAACGGTTCCCGAGATACGGCTTTGGCTCGCCAACGTTTCGGGCAGCGTCGAGCATCTTGCCCAGCCGCACATCGAACTCTGCCCCCACGGTGGAAGCTTCCCATCCGCGTGGGATAGGACCAGCATCGGAACCGTGGAAGTCGCCCGCGTCCTTCATTCGTAGCACATCGCTGCAAGGTGCCTGAGAACACGTGTGGAGAGCGCTTCTAGTTCCAGAGAAAGCGAAGTCACTGCCGTCGCATACCGCTCGGCGAGTTGCCGCACGCGACCAGTGATTCCCTGGCTTACGCGAGCAAGTTCGTCTTCAAGTCTTGCATGCAGAACGGCCAGCCACTTGTCGTCGACGACCAGTACCTTGACCTCGTCGGCGGTGAGTTGCCCGAACTTCAGCAGCACCTTCGCCGCCAGCGCCTTCTGCGCATCCTTGAGCTTCTTGCCCGCCGCCACCTCCTTGTCGAACAGCGCCTGCAGCTTCTCCAGCACAGCGCGCTCCTCGTCGGCATCCTTGTCACCCCGAATCGCGCGCAGGCGATCCTTCACGCCCTTGGCCGTGACCTTGCCCTTGTCGTTCTTCGCTTCGTCCAGCGGCCCGTCGTCGGCGCCGTGCTCCTCGATCAGTTCCTCCAACTCCAGCGTCACCGCATCGCGCTCGGCCTCCAGCGCATCCACCTGCGCTTGCTCCTTGGCGAAGTAGCGCGCGATCACCAGGTGCTCGGGGATCAGATCGAAGTTCGGCTTGCCGTCGGCCATCGCCTGCCAGCCATCCAGAGCGATGGCCCAGGCATCGTCGTTCATCGTCTCGTCCCAGTAGTCCATCAGCCGCTGGTAGACATCGTAGGCGTCGAGCAGCGGCGCGCCCTGGAAGGCGGCGAGCAAGGCCTCGGACAGCGTCTCGATCAGCTGCTTGGGTGAGTCGCCGGGCTTCAGGGCGACGAGGCCTGGCCGCTGCGCAGTGCGCCACGCTTCGAAACGCGCCTGCACCTGCTGCCGGAAGGCCGTGAACTCCGGGTGCCCGAAGATCGTGGCCCTCACCTGTGCAGGCTCCACCAGCAGCCGGCTGTAGCCGGGGCGGTCGGCTGATTCGAAGAGCTGGGCGCGCACCCCGGGCAGCACCCGCCAGTAGGCCGCCAGCGCGTCCAGGTCGCGGTCGGGGATGCCGCCCTTCAGGTGCGCCTCGATGTCCTGCAGGTCTTCGGGCTCGCTGGTGTCGATGTAGCGCGGCAGGTTCAGGTTGAAGTCGTTGGCCTGAACTTCAGCCACCGGCACCATGCGCGAGTAGCGCGGCTGCTCCAGTTGGCGGTGGAAGGTGTCGACAATGCGGTGCATGTCCTGCGCGCGCAGCCGGTTCTTGTTGCCGTCCTTGATGTAGCCCTTGCTGGCGTCGATCATGAAGATGCCGCGGCGGCCCGCGCTGCCGGCCTTGTCCAGCACCACGATGCAGGCCGGAATGCCGGTGCCATAGAACAGGTTGGCCGGCAGCCCCACCAGCGCCAGGATCACGCCCTGCTGCACCAGCTTCCTGCGGATCGATCCTTCAGCGCCGCCGCGGAACAGCACGCCGTGCGGCAGGATCACCGCGCCGCGGCCCGTGCTCTTCAGGCTGGTCAGGATGTGCAGCAGGAATGCGTAGTCGCCATTTTTCGGCGGCGGCACGCCCCAGTCGTGCGGGTTGGTGCCGAAGCGGCCGTACAGGTCGTTGGCCGGGTCCAGCCCGCTGGTCCAGTTCTTCTGCGAGAAGGGCGGGTTGGCCACCACGTAGTCGAAGGCCTTCAGCCGCAGCGCGTTGCGCTCGTCCTTGAAGTGCGGGCTGCTCAGCGAGTTGGCGGGCCAGATCTCGGCGGTGGGGCAGTCGTGCAGCACCATGTTCATGCGCGCCAGCGCCGACGTGGCGTTGTCCATCTCCTGCCCGTAGATGGTCAGGTCGTGGCCGGTGCGGCTCTTGGCCAGGTCGTGCGCCTTCAGCAGCAGCGAGCCCGATCCGCAGGTGGGGTCGTAGATGCTCTGCGTGGCCGACGTGGCCTTGTCCAGCCCGATCACCTGCGCCATCACGCGCGAGACTTCGGCCGGCGTGTAGAACTGGCCCTTGCTCTTGCCCGACTCGGTGGCGAAGTGCCGCATCAGGTATTCGTAGGCGTCGCCCAGCAGGTCGTCGCCCTCGGCGCGGTTGCGGCCGAAGTCCAGGCCCTCGAAGATGGCTACCAGCTTGGAGAGGCGGTCCACCATCTCCTTGCCCTTGCCGAGCTTCTCTTCGTCGTTGAAGTCGGCGACGTTGATCGCGCCCTTCAGGCTGTCGTTGGCCTCGGCCAGCTTGCCGATGATCTTGTTGATGCGGTCGCCGATCTCCTTGTAGCCCTTGGCTGCCACCATGTCGGCGAAGCGGGCACCGGGCGGCACCTCGATCAACGCCGCCGGATCGGCTGCGTACTTGTCGGACACGTACTTGACGAACAGCAGCGTCAGCACGTAGTCCTTGTACTGGCTGGCATCCATGCCGCCGCGCAGTTCGTCGCACGACTGCCAGAGCTTGCTGTAGAGCTGGGATTTCTTGAGGGCCATGCACGATTGTCGTTGTGCGCGACGCCGCCCCACCGCTTGCGAGAATGCCGACAGCTGCCACCCGAGCACAGCGCCGGACACGCCCCAAAATGCCTGCCACCGCACCCGCCCGCAAAGCTTCCGCCGAACGCCGCAAGGCGACCAAGCCCCCCGAGCCGCGCCTGTCGCACACGCGGCGCCCGCCCGCCTTGGCGGCGGTCGACTGGCAAACCGCACTGCGCCGCCAGTTCGGCCGCGAGCAAGCCTTCGAAATCGAGAACCTCGGCAGCGAGCCGGTGTTCTCGGAGTTCGCGGTGCACAACCCTGCGCGGCGCACACGCTACCGCGTGGCCATCCGCGGCACCGGGCTGGGCCAGAACTTCTGCAGCTGCCCCGACTTCGCGACCAACGACCTGGGCACCTGCAAGCACATCGAGTTCACGCTGGCCAGGCTCGAGGCACGGCGCGGCGGCAAGGTGGCCCTGCAGCGAGGCTTCCAGCCTGCGTACAGCGAGATCTGGCTCGACTACGCCGGCGCGCGCCACGTGCGCTTTCGCGCCGGCAGCAGCTGCCCGCCGCAAGTGCTGGCGCAGGCCAGGGCGCTGTTTGATCCCGCCGCCCAATGGGCCCTGCCCTGGGACCGGCTCGATGGCCTGAAGCCGCTGCTGCAGGCCGCGCAGGAAGCCGGCCACGACATGCGCTGCTGCGACGACGTGTGGGCGTTCGTCGCCCAGATCCGCGACGGCGCGCGGCGCCAGGCCACGCTGGCCGAGGCCTACCCCGAGGGCGCGGCCGACAAGGGCCTGGGCAAGCTGCTGAAGGTCAAGCTCTATCCCTACCAGGCCGAAGGGGCGCTGTTCGCGGCGCGCGCCGGCCGTGCGCTCATCGGCGACGAGATGGGCCTGGGCAAGACCATCCAGGCCATCGCCGCTGCCGAGCTGTTCGCGCAGCACTTCGGCGTCAGCCGCGTGCTGGTGGTGTGCCCCACGTCGCTGAAGCACCAGTGGAAGAAGGAGTTCGAGCGCTTCACCGCGCGCCAGGCGCAGGTCATCCACGGCCTGCGCGCGGCGCGCGAGAAGCTCTACCGCGAGGACGTGTTCTGCAAGATCACGCACTACGAAACGCTGGCGCGCGACGCCGACCTGATCGACGCCTGGGCGCCCGAGCTGGTGATCGCCGACGAGGCGCAACGCATCAAGAACTGGAACACCATCGCCGCGCGCGCGCTGAAGCGCATCGCCAGCCCCTATGCGGTGGTGCTGACCGGCACGCCGCTGGAGAACAAGCTCGAGGAGCTGGTCTCGATCGTGCAGTTCGTCGACCGGCACCGCCTGGGCCCGACCTGGCGGCTGCTCGACGAGCACCAGCAGCGCGACGAGGCCGGCCGTGTCATCGGCTACCGCGCACTCGACCGCATCGGCCAGACGCTGGCGCCGGTGATGCTGCGCCGGCGCAAGACCGAGGTGCTGGCGCAGCTGCCCGAGCGCGTGGACAGCCGCATCTTCGTGCCGCTGACGCCCGAACAGCGCCAGCACCACGACGATGCCGGCGAGACCGTCACGCGCATCGTCGCGCGCTGGCGCAAGACCGGCTACCTGTCGGACAGCGACCAGCGCCGGCTGCAGTGCGCTCTGCAGATCATGCGCATGGCCTGCAACAGCACCTTCCTGGTGGACCACGAGACCGACCACGGCCACAAGGTCGACGAGCTGATGGCGGTGCTCGACGAGCTGTTCGAAGACCCGTCCGCCAAGGCAGTGGTCTTCAGCCAGTGGCTGGGCACGCACGAACTGATCGTGCGCCGGCTGGGGCGCGGCAAGGGCCAGCGCGACTGGGGCCATGCGCTGTTCAACGGCAGCGTGCCGGGCGAGCAGCGCGGCGCGCTGGTCGAGCGCTTTCACGAGGACCCGGCCTGCCGCCTGTTCCTGTCCACCGATGCCGGCGGCGTGGGCCTGAACCTGCAGCATGCCGCGGCCGTCGTCGTCAACATGGATCTGCCGTGGAACCCGGCCGTGCTCGAGCAGCGCATCGGCCGTGTGCACCGCATGGGTCAGTCGCGCGGCGTGCAGGTCATCAACTTCGTCGGCCAGGGCAGCATCGAGGAAGGCATGCTGTCGGTGCTGGCGTTCAAGACCTCGCTGTTCGCCGGCGTGCTCGACGGGGGGGCGTCCGAGGTCTTCCTGCAGGGCACACGGTTGTCCAAGTTCATGGAAAGTGTCGAGGAAGTCGCCGGCGCGATGGGCGAGCCCGAAACCGACGAGCCCGCGCCCGCCGCCGCGGCGGACGAAAGGGCCGAGGCCTGGACCCAGCTGCATGCCGGTGCGGCGTCGACTGCATACGCGGGGCCCGGTGCCGCCGGCGGGCCGGCCGCCGCGATGCCTGCGGATTCATCCGGCGCGCCAGCAAAGGAGGCAACGGCGGCCGCGGCCCGGGCCGACGCCGACCCTTGGGCCGCGATCCTGGAAGCCGGCGCATCGCTGCTGCAGGGGCTGGCCGCAGCGCGCAGCGAGAGCGGCGCCGCGCCGATCGCGATCGAGCCCGATCCGGTCACCGGCCGGCCGACGCTGCGCCTGCCGCTGCCCGACGCGTCGGTGCTGCAGCGGCTCGCGAAGGTGTTCGAGCCCTGGCTGCGCTGAGCCTGCCCGATCGCTCGATGCCGGACACGTCCCGGCGGCACCGGCCCGAAGTCGTGCCCCACCGCGCCGGCACAATGGCCGGCCCGATCCGAGCCCCACGCCGCTGCCGATGAACCTGCCACCCAACGTCGTCGACCTCGGCGACTACCGACCGCCCGAGCACGACCAGGCCGTGCCGAAGGCGATGGCCTGGCTCGTCGACCGCCACCGCAAGGGCTGGACGAATGCCTTCACCGCGACGCTGGCCGAGTTCTCGCCCGACCGCCCGCTCGACCTGGCCGAGCTGGAAGAGGAGTTCGCGCAGGCGATCCTGATCAACGTCGGCGAGTGGCTGCTCGCGCGCGGCCGGATCCACGCCCGCGGCGGCCTGCAGGACATCAACGCCTACCTGCTCGGGCCGAACGGGCCGGCGCTCTCGCCCGCCGAGGCACGCTTCATCGCCCAGCTGCACGAGCGACCGCTGCGCCTGTACCGCGTGACCGACGTGCGCCCGGGCCAGGGCCTGACGCTCGCCGACGCGCTCGACCTCGAGGCCGCGCCGGTGGCGGTGCAGGAGCGCAGCGGCAGCCGGTCGATGAAACCGGGCCTGCTGCTCGGCGCGCGGCTGATGCAGCTCGCCGACCACGTCGAGCTGTCCGGCGCGATCTACCCCTTCGCCGCGCTGCGCGAGCCGGCGCTGCTCGAAGCGCTCGCCGCTTCGGCCGAGGCCGGGCCGCCGGCCGCGCAGGACCGCTTCGAACTCGAGATCGCGCGCCGCTGGCTCGCGCAATTCACCGGGCCGATGCCGATCCCGGAGCTGCGCGACGCCGGCAGCGGCGAGCCGCTGCTGCTCGTGACCGACCACTTCCGCGTGCGCGACGCGGCCGCGCTGGCCGCCGCGCTCGCGGCGCAGCCGGACGTACGTGGCGACGCCGAGCGCGGCTGGTCACGCCTGGTCGAGGCCGACAGCCTGACGCGCAGCCTGCTCGCGATCAACCCGGGCCGCTCGGCCGACCGGATCGAGCTGTTCGCGCGCACGCAGCGGCTGGCCGACGACGGCCGCGCCTGGTTCGAGGCGCTGGCGGGCACGGCCGTCGAGCACCTGACGCGCGAGATCACCGACCCGCGCAGCCCGCAGGCGCTGGCCGCGGCCGCCGGTCGCGGGCCGGCCCCGCCGCCCGACCTCGACCCGCAGGCGCTCGGCGAGCTCATCGCGCAGGCGCTGCGCCGGTCGTACGCGAACTGGGCCGACGAACCGATTCCCGTGCTCGGCGGCAAGACGCCGCGCCAGGCGCTCGCGACCCCGGCGGGCCTGGAGCGGGTGAAGGGCCTGCTGCGCGAGTACGAAGCCGGCGAAGCCGAGCAGGCGCGCGCGCAAGGCCGCCCCCAGGTCTCGTTCCAGTTCCTCTGGGACGCGCTCGGCCTCGCGCGCTGAAGGCCAGGCGCGGGGCCATGGACGCCTTGCCGCAGCAGCTCGACATCTTCGCGCACAGCCGCGACGTGATGCTGCGCAACGACGTGCTGCACGCGCTGCAGCGGCGCGATGCACCGCGAGCGCACGAAGCGATCGCCGCGCTCGCCGCGGAGGCGCCGGCCGATGCGCT
>JAFLDG010000103.1 GCA_017302495.1 Burkholderiales bacterium | reverse complement strand
TCGGGGCTGGCGCGGCTGCCCGCCGACCCCGCCGTCTGGCCGCGGGTGGAGATCGTGCTCAGCCACGCCGGTGCCGGGCCGGCGCTGGTCGACGCGTTGCGCGCGCAGCGGGTGGACGGACTCGTCGTCGCCGGCACCGGCAACGGCACCGTGCACCGGGCGCTCGAGGCCGCGCTGCGCCGCGCCGAGGCGGAGGGTGTAGCGGTGCGCCGCGCCACCCGCTGCCTCGGCGGGGCGGTGGTCGGCGCGCCGGCGGGCGCGCTGCCGTCGGCCGGCGCGCTGACGCCGGTGCAGGCGCGGATCGAGCTGATGCTCGAACTGATCGACGTGCGCTGAAGCGGCGCGGCGCGCGCGGCCTGCGCCGCGGCGGATCAGCTCAGCCCGGTCACCGGCAGCGCCGCGCCGTGCACCGCGCGCGCGGCGTCGCTCGCCAGGAAGCGGATCACCGCCGCCAGGTCGGCCGGCGCGACCCAGCGCGCCGGGTCGGCATCGGGCATTGCGGCGCGGTTGTCCGGCGTGTCGATGATCGTCGGCAGCACGCAGTTGACGTTGATGCCGTGCTCGCGCAGTTCGGCGGCCATCGCCTCGGTGAGGCGGATCACGGCCGACTTCGACGCGGTGTAGGCGCCCATCGCGCCCAAGCCGCGCTGCGCGCTGAAGGCGCCGACGTTGATCACCTTGCCGCCGCGCTGCGTCAGCATCGCCGGCACCACCGCGCGCGCCGCGTGCAGCAGCGTGCGCGCGTTCAGGTCGAGCAGGAAGTCCCAGGTCGCGTCGCTGGTCTCGTGCACCGCCTCGCCCATGCGGAAGCCGCCGGCGGTATGGCACAGCACGTCGATGCGGCCGAAGCGCGCCAGCGCGGCGTCGACGCCGGCCTGCACCTGCGCGGCGTCGAGCAGGTCGCAAGGGACGAGCAGGCGCTGCCCGCCATCGCCGCCGAACGCGGCTTCGAGCAGCGCCCGGTCGCGGTCGAGCAGCACCAGGTTCGCGCCCTCGGCCTCGAAGGCCGCGGCGACCGCGCGCCCGAGATGTCCGGCGGCGCCGGTGACCAGCACGGTGCGCGGCATGTCAATGACCTTGCGGCGCACGCCGCGCCGCGGCATAGGCGCCGGTGCCGCGGGTGAGCACGCGGTCGGTGTCCAGCACCTGGCCGGGTTCGAACTCGCTCTGGCCCTCGACCCGCCGGTACACCGGCAGGAAGTCGATGCGCGCCAGTTCCAGCAGCTCGTCCAGGCTGCCGAGCACGAAGTAGCTCTCCTGGAAGTCGTCGATCCGGTAGCGGGTGCGCATCACCCGCTCGAGATCGAAGCGGATGCGGTTCGGCGACGGGTCGTCGAGCGCGAACACGCTCTCGGTGGCCGAACTGGCGATGCCGGCGCCGTAGATGCGCAGGCCGTCGCGCTGCTGCACCAGGCCGAACTCGACCGTGTACCAGTAGACGCGCGCGAGCTGCGTCAGCTTGCCCAGGCGCTGCGCGCGCAGGCCGCCTTCGCCGTAGGCCTGGATGTAGTCGGCGATGACCGGGTTCATCAGCATCGGCACGTGGCCGAAGACGTCGTGGAAGACGTCCGGCTCCTCGAGGTAGTCGAGTTCGTGCGGCTTGCGGATGAAGTTGCCGGACGGGAAGCGCCGGTTCGCCAGGTGCTCGAAGAACACCTCGTCCGGCACCAGCCCGGGCACGGCCACCACCTGCCAGCCGGTGCGCTGCATCAGCACCTCGGACAGGCGCCGGAAGTCGGGGATCTGCTCCGCGCCGATCGGCAGGTCGCGCATGCCGGCGACGAACTCGTCGCAGGCGCGGCCGAGCAGCAGCCGGGTCTGGCGCTCGTACAGCGTCTTCCAGGTCGCGTGCTCGGCGGCGGTGTAACGCGCCCAGCCCTGGTCGATGGTCCAGTCGGCGCGTTCGGGGCGGGCGTCGGCGCCGGCCGCCAGGCCGTGCTTGCCGCTGTCGATCAACTGGCGTTGCATCAGCGGGCTCCCTTCGTCGCGTCGAAGGCCCGGTCGGCCAGCCGGGCCAGGTCGATGTCGCGCTGCGACAGGCCCTGGCAGTCGTGCGTGGTCAGCGTGACCTCGACGCGGTTGTAGACGTTGAACCACTCCGGGTGGTGGTCGGCGCGCTCGGCGGCGAGCGCGAGGCGGGTCATGAAGCCGAAGGCTTCGTTGAAGTCGGCGAAGCGGAAGTCGCGGCGGATCGCGCCGCGCACCGGATCGTGCGTCCAGTCCGGCAGCGTGGCCAGCGCTTCGCTCACTTCGGCAGCTTCGAGTTTGGGGATCACGGTCAGCCTCCTTGCGCCGCCGGCAGCACGGTGGCGCTGCAGTCGCCGAAGCCGATGCGGCGGAAGCCGCTGCGCACCGCGTGGCCGCGCAGCGTGATCGTGTCGCCGTCGAGCAGGAAGCTGCGCTGCTCGCCGTTGGCGAGGGTGATCGGCCTCTTGCCGCCTTCGCTCAGCTCGAGCAGCGAGCCCGCCTGCTCGGGCTTCGGGCCCGACAGCGTGCCGGAGCCGAACAGGTCGCCGGGCTGCAGCGCGCAGCCGTTCACCGTGTGGTGCGTGACCAGCTGGGCGACGGTCCAGTACGCCGCGTCGGCGAAGTTGGAGCGGCTGATGCACTCGCCCGGCTGGCCGGCGTCGCGCATGCGCGCCGTCTGCAGCCAGACCTCGAGCTGCAGGTCGAAGGCGCCGTGCGCGCGGTTCTCGGCCGAATCGAGGTACGGCAGCGGCTGCGGCTCGCCGGCGCCGCGCGCGAAGGCGCGGCGGAACGGCGCCAGCGCTTCGAGCGTGACGATCCACGGCGAGGTCGTGCTGGCGAAGTTCTTCGACAGGAAGGGCCCGAGCGGCTGGTACTCCCAGGCCTGCACGTCGCGCGCACTCCAGTCGTTGAACAGCGTCAGGCCGAAGACATGGTCCTCCGCCTCGCCGATCGGGATCGGCCGGCCCGGCGCATTCGGCCGGCCGACGAAGATGCCGACCTCCAGCTCCAGATCCAGCCGCTGGGTCTGCGCCAGGCGTGGCGCCTCGTCGTTCGGGCCCTTCAGCTGGCCGCAGGGGCGCGGAAACGCATGGCCGCTGGCCATCACGGTCGAGGCGCGGCCGTGGTAGCCGATCGGCACCCACTTGTAGTTCGGCAGCAGCGGTGCGTCGGGGCGGAACAGCTTGCCCACCGCGGTGGCGTGGTGCACACCGACGTAGAAGTCGGTGTAGTCGCCGATGCGGCAGGGCAGGCCGACCCGGATGCCGCTCAGCGGCCGCAGCGCGGCGCGCCAGGCCGCCTCGCGTGCGCTGCCGCGGGTCAGGCCGTCGCTCAGCGCGGCCCGCAGCGCTTGCCGCTCGGCGGCCGGCAACTGCATCAGCCGCGCCATGTCGGCATGGTTCACCAGGCCCGCTTCGCGCAGGTCGAGCACCTGGTCGCCGATCGCGACGCCGAGCCGCCAGTCGCCATCCGCCGCGGCGCGAAAGCGGCCGAAGGGCAGGTTCTGGACCGGGAAGTCCGCATCGGTCGCATTCGCCGATTCGACCCAGCTCAGGCGCTCCGGGTCGTGCGTCGCGTCGATCACCGGCTTCACGACCGGAACTCCTTCTGGTGCAGGAACGCGGCGTGCTTCGGCGCGCGCTTCGTCTTCGACCACTCCTCGAGCATGTCCCACTTCACCGCGTCGAGCCTGGCGTGGATCGCGGCTTCGTCCGGGTCCGGGCAGGCCAGCTCGACGCGGTGGCCGTTCGGGTCGAAGAAGTAGATCGAGTGGAACGCGCCGTGGTCGGTGACGCCGAGCACCGCGACGCCCTGCGCTTCGAGATGCGCCTTGTATTCGAGCAGCGTCGCGCGGTCCTTGACCCGGAACGCGATGTGCTGCACCCACTCCGGCGTGTTCGGGTCGCGCCCCATCGGCGCCTTCGTCGGCAGCTCGAAGAACGCGAGCACGTTGCCGCCGCCGGCGTCCAGAAAGACGTGCATGTACGGATCCGGCTCCTTGGTCGACGGCACCTGGTCCTCGGCGATCGCGAGCACGAAGCCCATCTTCAGCATCCGGCCGTACCAGAGCACGGTCTCCTTCGCATCCTTGCAGCGGTACGCGACGTGGTGGATGCGGTCGATCTGCAGCGTCATCGGTTTCTCCCGGTTCCCGTTTCGATCAGTCGGCGGTGGTCAGCGCGCCGCGGCGGATCTGGTCGCGCTCCAGGCTCTCGAACAGCGCCTTGAAGTTGCCTTCGCCGAAGCCCTCGTCGTTCTTGCGCTGGATGAACTCGAAGAACACCGGGCCGAGCAGCGTCTCGCTGAAGATCTGCAGCAGCAGCCGCTTGTCGCCGCCCTTCGTGCTGCCGTCGAGCAGGATGCCGCGCGCCTGCAGCTCGCCCACCGGTTCGCCGTGGCCGGGCAGGCGCTCGGCGAGCATCTCGTAGTAGACCTCGTTCGGCGCCGTCATCAGCGGGATGCCGGCCATCTGCAGCGCGTCGACCGAGGCGAACAGGTCGTCGGTGAGCAGCGCGATGTGCTGGATGCCCTCGCCGTTGAACTGCATCAGGAACTCCTCGATCTGGCCGGTGCCGCCCTTGCCCGACTCCTCGTTCAGCGGGATCCGGATCAGCCCGTCCGGGGCGGTCATCGCCCGGCTGGTCAGGCCGGTGTACTCGCCCTTGATGTCGAAGTAGCGGATCTCGCGGAAGTTGAAGATGCGCTCGTAGAAGGCCCCCCAGTACGCCATGCGGCCGCGGTAGACGTTGTGCGTCAGGTGGTCGATGATCTTGAAGCCGTGGCCCCGCGGGTGCCGATCGACGCCGGGCAGGAACTCGAAGTCGATGTCGTAGATCGACTTGCCATCCTCGTAGCGGTCGATCAGGTACAGCGGCGCGCCGCCGATGCCCTTGATCGCCGGCAGGTGCAGCTCCATCGGGCCGGTAGGCACCTCGACCGGCTGCGCGCCGAGTTCCAGCGCGCGGTAGTAGGCCTTGTGCGAGTCGCGCACGCGGAACGCCAGCGCGCACGCGCTCGGCCCGTGCTCGGCGGCGAAGTACGCCGCCAGGCTCTTCGGCTCGCGGTTGACGATGAAGTTGATGTCGCCCTGACGGTACAGCAGCACGTCCTTGCTGCGGTGCTTCGCGACGAGCGCGAAGCCCATCTTCTCGAACAGCGGCTCGAGCACGCCCGCGGTGGGCGAGGCGAACTCGACGAACTCGAAGCCCATCAAGCCCATCGGGTTGTCGAAAAGGTCGGCCATGTTCATGCTCCTTCCAGCTCAGATCAGTTGGTCCAGCGCGATCTCGAACGCGGTGCTGGCGATGCCGCGCCGGCCTTGCGAGCGATCATGGCAGCGTTGCAGAGCCCCTGCAATCGTCGTCGACACGTCGCCGAAGATCGCCTCGTCGGAGATTTCGGCCGTGCCCTGCATCAGGAAGGCGAAGGCGCGCGCCATGCCGCAGTTGGCGATGAAGTCGGGGATCACCGCGACCGCGGCGTCGGCCTGTTCGTACACCGGGCCGTAGAAGATCTCGGCGTCGGCGAAGGGCACGTTGGCGCCGCTGGACACCACCTCCAGCCCGGCGCCGACCATCTGCTCCACCTGGGCCTGGGTCACCAGCCGCGAGCCGGCACAGGGCAGGAAGACCTCGGCGCCCAGGCTCCAGATCTTCGCGTTGACCTCGTCGAAGGGCAGCATGCCTTCGGTCTTCAGCTGGTTGCCGTCCTTGTTCAGGAACAGGGCGCGCACCTCGTCGAAGCCGAAGCCCTCGGGCTTCAGCAGCCCGCCGTTGCGGTCGATGATGCCGACGACCTTGGCGCCGGCCTGCGCCAGGTAGTAGGCCGCGGCGGAGCCGACGTTGCCCCAGCCCTGGACGATCACGCGCTTGCCTTCGAGCGAATGTTGCTTGGCCACTTCGCTCGACCCCCTCGGGGGGCGGGCCGGGCTTTGCCCGGCCCTGGGGGCGTCGTCTCCCTGGCCGCCGTAGAGCCGGTAGTAGTGCAGCACCGACTCGGCCACGCCCCAGCCGGTGATCAGGTCGGCGACGACGAACTTGCGCTCGACGCTCGGCGTGTAGCGGCTGTCCTCGACCACCTTCTTCACGCCCAGCCGCAGCTGGCCGACCTTCTGGATGCGCTCGCTCTCGCTCGGCTGGAAGTGGCCGTTGACCACGCCTTCCTGCGGGTGCCACAGGCCGTAGCCTTCGGTGATGGGGATGACCTCGTGCACTTCGTCGACGTTCAGGTCGCCGCCTGTGCCGTAGTAGGTCTTCAGCAGCGGGGTGACGGCCTTGTACCAACGCTGCAGCACGCCGTGCTTGCGCGGGTCGGCCGGGTCGAAGTCGATGCCCGACTTGGCGCCGCCGATGGCCGGGCCGGAGACGGAGAACTTGACTTCCATCGTCTTGGCCAGCGACTCGACTTCGCGCCGGTCCAGCCCCTTGCGCATGCGTGTGCCGCCGCCGGCGGCGCCGCCGCGCAGCGAGTTGATCACGACCCAGCCCTTGGCGTCGGTCTGGTCGTCGTGCCACTCGAAGACGATCTCCGGGGCCTTGTGTTCGAAACGGGTGAGCAGGTCTTTCATTGCAGTCTTTCGGGGTATGGGTTCAGGCGGCGAGCAACAACTTGTCGTCGTCGAGCTGCTCGCCGCGGGTCTTCTCGAACATGTGCAGCAGGTCGGGCACGTCCATGCCGGCGCGCTCTTCGCCTGCCACGTCCAGGATCACGCGGCCCTGGTGCAGCATCACGGTGCGCGAGCCGTAGTCCAGCGCCTGGCGCATGCTGTGCGTGACCATCATCGCGGTGAGCTTCGACTCTTCCACGATGCGCGCCGTCAGCTCCAGCACGAAGGCGGCTGTCTTCGGGTCCAGCGCCGCGGTGTGCTCGTCGAGCAGCAGGATGCGGCTGGGCTGCAGCGAGGCCATCAGCAGGCTCACCGCCTGGCGCTGGCCGCCGGAGAGCAGGCCGATGCGGTCGGCCAGCCGATTCTCCAGCCCCAGCTTCAGCATCGCCAGCTTCTCGCGGAACAGCTCGCGCAGCGTCTTGTTCAGCGAGAAGTGGAAGCCCCGCCTCCCGCCGCGGCGCCAGGCCAGCGCCATGTTCTCCTCGATCGTCAGCGCCTCGCAGGTGCCGGCCATCGGATCCTGGAACACGCGCGCCACCTGGTCGGCGCGCTGCCAGGCGTTCTTTCGGGTGACATCCTCGCCGTCGATCTTGATCGAGCCGCGGTCGACCATCAGGTCGCCGCTGACGGCGTTGAGGAAGGTCGACTTTCCTGCCCCGTTGCTGCCGATGACGGTGACGAACTGGCCGGTGGGGATGGTCAGGTCCAGGCCGCGCAGCACGTGGTTCTCGATCGGTGTGCCGGGGTTGAAGGTGATCTCGAGTCCTTGGGCTTGCAGCATGATCAGGCCTCCTTGATGGTGACGGCGGCGGCCTTGGTCCGGGTCGGAAGCAGCTTGGCCAGCTTGCGCTTGTAGGCCGGCACGAGCAGCGCGAAGGCGACGAGCACCGCGGTGACCAGGTTCAGGTCCTGCGCCTGCAGGCCGATGAAGTCGCTGTTCAGCGCCAGCGCGATGAAGAAGCGGTAGAGCAGCGCGCCGACGATGCACGCGGCGGTGGTGACGACCAGGCTGCGCGCCGGCAGGATGGTCTCGCCGATGATCACCGCCGCCAGGCCGATGACGATGGTGCCGATGCCCATCGAGATGTCGGCGCCACCTTGCGACTGCACGAAGAGGGCGCCGGCCAGTGCGACCAGTGCGTTCGACAGCGCGAGGCCGACGATCGTCTGCTTGTCGGTCGAGATGCCCTGGGCACGCGCCATGCGCGGGTTGCCGCCGGTGGCGCGCATCGCCAGGCCGGTCTCCGAGGCGAAGAACAGGTCGATCAGCACCTTGGCCGCGATGACGATCACCAGCAGCACCAGCGGCTTCAGCACGTAATCGGGCAGCGCGGTGAACTCGAACAGCGTGAACACCGTCGGATCGTCGATCAGCGCGACGTTGGGCTTGCCCATCACACGCAGGTTGATCGAGTACAGCGCGATCATCACCAGGATGCTGGCCAGCAGCTGCATGATGCGCAGCCGCACGTTGAGCCAGGCGGTCAGTGCGCCGGCCGCGGCGCCGGCGACGATCGCCGCCGCAGTGGCGGCAAACGGGTCGACGCCGGCGACGATCAGCGCCGCGGCGACCGCGCCGCCGAGCGGGAAGCTGCCGTCGACGGTGAGGTCCGGGAAGTTGATGACCCGGAACGAGAGGTAGACGCCGAGCGCGACCAGACCGAAGATCAGACCGATCTCGATCGCGCCTAGCGATGCGATGAGCGACATGGGGCAATCCTTGCAGCGTGAGCGATGGCTGCGGCGCGCTCGGCGCGCGCCGGTTTCGCTCATCGGGGAGGCGGTGCGGCGGCGCTGCAGCAGCGCCGCCACGGGCGGGACGGGCGCTTCAGCGCACCACGAACTTGGCCGACTTGACCAGGTCCTCGGACAGCGTGACACCCTGCTTCTGCGCGGCGGCGACGTTGACGTGCAGCTCGAAGGTGCTGCTGGTCTGCGACGCGATCCTGCCGGGCTGCTCGCCGTTGAGGATGCGCACCACCACCTTGCCGGTCTGGCGGCCGATGTCGTAGTAGTTGAGGCCCAGCGCCGCGACCGCGCCGCGCTTGACGGCGTCGGTGTCGGCGGCCACCAGCGGCAGCTTCGACGCCTGCGCCACCTTGACGATGCCCTCGAAGGCCGACATCACGTTGTTGTCGGTGGGCGCGTAGATCACGTCGGCCTTGCCGACCAGGCTCTGCGCGGCGCCGGCGACATCGACGCTGCGCGCGGCCGAGGCTTCCACCAGCACGAAACCGGCGGCCGGCGCGGCCTTCTTCAGCGCGTCGACGATGGCGACGGAATTCGCCTCGCCGGGGCTGTAGACGACGCCCACTCGCTTGGCGTTCGGCGCGACCTTGCGCATCAGCTCGAGGTGCCTGGCCAGCGGCGACATGTCGGACACGCCGGTGACGTTGCTGCCGGAGGCGTCCCAGCCCTTGACCAGCTTGGCCGCGACCGGGTCGGTGACGGCGCTGTAGACGACCGGGATGTCCTTGGTCGCGGCAACGACGGCCTGCGCCGACGGTGTGGCGATCGCGACGATCGCGTCCGGCTTCGCGCCGAGGTACTTGCGCGCGATCTGCGCGGCGGTGCCGGTGTTGCCCTGCGCGCTCTGGTACTCGAACTTCAGGTTCTTGCCGGCTTCGAAGCCGGCGGCCTTCAGCTCGTCGCGCACGCCGTCGCGCACGGCGTCGAGCGCCGGGTGTTCGACGATCGCGGTCACGGCGACCGACTTCGGCTCGTCGGCGCGGGCGAAGGGGGCGGCGGCGGCCAGCGCCAGCGCGAGGGTGGTGAGGCAGGCGCGGCGGGACTGCAGGAAAGAAGATTGCACGGAGGTCTCCTGAATCGATGAGGCCGGGTGGGGCGCGGTTCGGGTCGATGCCGCTCGCGGAGCCTCGTGGACTGCGCGGGAAACAACATCGACCGCAGGCAGAATTCTGGAGACCGGGGGTGAAAATAGGCTTTCGTCTCTAGTTCGGGGTAACCCCTGGTCGAGAGAGCCGATTGCGTACAACCTCTGATCGAGGAGAGAATCTTGTACGACCTTGATCTGGATCGAATCGACCGCCGGATCCTGGCCCATCTGCAGACCGACGGGCGGGCGACGAACCTCGAGCTGGCGCAGGCGGTCGGCCTGTCGCCGGCGCAGTGCCACCGCCGCCACAAGCGGCTCGAGGCGCAGGGCTACGTCAAGCGCTACGAGGCGCGGCTGAACGCCGAGAAGCTGAGGCTCGGCGTGATCGCGTTCATCGACGTCGCGATGGAGAAGGGCCACATCCGCGACCTGACCAAGTTCACCGACGCGATTACCGGGTTGCCCGAAGTCCTCGAGTGCTACTCGGTCACCGGCGACTTCGACTACGTGATCAAGGTGATCGCGAGGGACCTGAAGTCGCTGTCGCAGTTCCTGATGGACCGGCTGATGCGGCTGCCCGGCGTGAACAGCGTGCGCTCGAGCATCTGCCTGGACGAGATCAAGTGCACGGGTGCGCTGCCGCTGCCGGAGTGACCCGGGCAGCGGCAGGCGGGCGATCAGACGATCGTGAAGCTCACGTCGACGTTGCCGCGGGTGGCGTTCGAGTACGGGCAGACCTGGTGCGCGGCCTGCACGAGTTCCTGCGCGGCGGCCTTGTCCATGCCGGGCACCGACACCGCCATCGCCACCGCGATGTTGAAGGCGCCGGGCTTGCCGGTCATCGGGCCGATGCCGACCTCGGAGGTGATCGACACTTCGGCGGGCAGCTTGATCTTCTGGCGCATCGCCACCGCCTTCATCGCACCGATGAAGCAGGCGGAGTAGCCGCTGGCGAACAGCTGCTCGGGGTTGGTGCCGGGGCCGTCGTCGCCGCCGAGGCCTTTCGGCGTGGACAGTTGCAGCTTGATCTTGCCGTCGGACGATTCGGTGGTGCCGGTGCGGCCACCGGTGGAGGTGGCGCGCGCGGTGTACAGGGCTTGGTCGATCGCCATGGGTCTTCCTTCGTCGATGGGCGCGGCGCTCAGGCCGCGCGGGTGGGGGTCGGGGCGAGCCGCTCGCGCAGCGCCTGCAGGCGCGCGGTCAGCGTCGTGATCTCGTCCAGGCCGCAGCCGGTGGCGGCGGCCACGGCGCGCGGCACCTGCTGCGCACGCTGCTTCAGCGCGCGGCCGGCAGGCGTGAGCTGCAGCCGCACGCGGCGCTCGTCGGCCGCGTCGCGCAGGCGCTGCAACAGGCCCGACGCCTGCAGCCGCTTCAGCAGCGGTGTCAGCGTGCCGGAATCCAGCGCCAGCCGCTCGCCGACCTGCGTGACGGTGAGGCCGTCGTCCTGCCACAGCACCAGCATCACCAGGTACTGCGGGTAGGTCAGCTTCAACGGCGCGAGCAGCGGCTTGTACAGCTTGGTCATCGCCAGCGAGGTGCTGTAGATCGCGAAGCACAGCTGGCGATCCAGCGCCAGCCAGGCGGCGTCGTCTGAGCGGGGCGCGGAACGCGAGACCATCGCCGCATTCTAGCGAGCAATTGAATTGTGCGCAATGTAATGCGGGCGACAGGGTTGTTGTCGCCCGGTGTTTGGCATCGGCGGGTCTTCAGGGCGGGGCGGAACTCCCCACCGGCGGTAGGAGCGAAAGCTCGAGCCCGCGAGCGCCCGGGGCCGTCAGGCGCCAGGCTCAGCAGATCCGGTGCGATGCCGGAGCCGACGGTCACACTCCGGATGAAAGACCACGTCGCCGCCGCAGCCGGCCGGTCGCGGCGTCGGCGTTTGCCCTGGAAGCCTATCCACCCGAACCGAAGCGTTTCACGATGTCCACTTCCCTCGACTGCGCCCGCGCCGCAGCGCATCGTCTCGTCCGGGCACGTGTTCCCGCTGTGCGCGGTGCCGGGCGGCGTGCTGCAGTGGCGCGGCCATACCGAGGCCGCGGTGGATCTGATGCGCCCGGCCGGGCTGCAGCCGGCGGCCGTACTGTGCGAGCTGATGAACCCCGATTGCGGCATGGCGCCGGCGCGCAGGTCTGACGCGGATGCGCCTTCAGCGGACGAGTGCGGAGGTTCACTCACGGCCCGCAGCTGTCCTTCGTCGTCGTGACGAAAGCAGCCACTGCGGCGCTTCAACGCGGGGCACGGGGCCGCCGACGGGGTGGCCAACTCCGTTCAGCCCAATTCTCATTCACTCCGTTGGCCACCCCGTCGTCGGCCCAGACGGTGGTATGCCTGCATCGCTCCCGTACGCACGAGCGAAGCGTTTTGTCGCTGGTGCCGGAGCGCGCAGCCGGTGCCGGCAAAGCCGAGCAGGGGGCGGCCGACGGAGTGAATTGGAATTTGGCTGAACGGAGTCGGCTGCCCCCTGCTCGGCTTTGCCTCTCGGTCGCAGCAGCGGCGCAACGAGAAGAGCTGAACCTCCGCACTGCCGCTCCGGGCCGGAAGTGAACCTACCCGCATCCACGCGACTGAGCGCCAACCGATGCACGGGCTTCGAGCCCGAGCGGCCGCGAGCGCGCAAGCTCAGTCGCGCAGCGCCTCCAGCGCCTCCTGCAGCTCGAGCCAGCGTTCTTCCAGCGCCTGGGTTTCGGCGCCGATGTGCGCCAAACGCCGGCCGAGGTCGGCGTAGTCGTCCGGCCCCGCATCGGGACTGGACAACGCGGCCTCGGCCTCGGCCTTCTCGGCCCCCAGCCGGGCCAGCCGCGCCTCGACCTGCTGCAACTCGACGCGCAACGGCCGCGTGGTCTGTGCGGCTTGCGCGCGGGCGCGGCGCCCGGCCTGCCGATCGTCGCGCGGTGCGGATGCCG
>JAFLDG010000102.1 GCA_017302495.1 Burkholderiales bacterium | reverse complement strand
GCGCCGGCGTAGGCGCGCTGCGCAGCCCAGCCTGGGCGGCTGGGCAAGCAGCGCAACGCCCGCCCGCGCCCTCGGGTACCCCGGCCCTTCGGGTGGGGCCCCTGATCGGGCCCACTCGTCGTTGCGAGGCTTCGCCGGGACCCCGCCCCGGCTGTGCTTCGCGCCTAGATTGGGCCCTTTCCGGGGCCCCACGCGGGCGCGATTCATGTCTTCACAGGCTCTAAGGCTTCGGCGGCGACCGCCCAGACGCTCGCCGCAGCGAGCGGCGCGTTCGTGCGTGTTTCGAGCCACAGCCGCTCGAGCAGCCCGCGCGCCGCCAGGCGGCGGTAGTCGGCGCTGGCGCGCAGGTCGGTCAGCGGCGTGAAGTCCTGGTCCAGCGCGGCCTGTGCGGCGCGCAGCGTGGCTTCGCTCCAGCGCTGGCCGACCACCGCGGCCTCCGCACCTTTCGCGCGCTTGACGATCGCCGCCATGCCGCCGAACACGAAGCGCGCGCCGCGCACCAGCTCGCCATCGAGGTCGAGCCACAGCGCGCCGAACAGCCCCGAGATGTCGCAGTCGTAGCGCTTGCTGATCTTGTACGCGCGCAGCTGCTCGCGCGGCTTCGGCAGCGGGACGCTCACGCCCTGCACGAACTCGCCCGGCTGCAGCCGGTTCTTCATGTAGTCGACGTAGAAGTCCTCGAGCGGCATCGTTCGCGCCGCGGCGCCGCGACGCAGCACGACCTCGGCGCCGAGTGCGATCAGCACCGGTGCGCTGTCGCCGATCGGCGAGCCGTTGGCGATGTTGCCGCCCATCGTGCCGGCATGGCGCACCGGCGGGCCGGCAAAGCGCAGCCAGGCCTCGTTCACGACCGGCCAGTGCGCGGCGAGCGCGCCCCAGGCGTCCTCGAGCGGCGCGCCGGCGCCGATCCGCAGCCTGCCGTCGGCCACCGCGATGCGCTTCAGCTCGTCGACCTCGCCGATGTAGACGATGTCGCCGAGGTCGCGGAACTGCTTCGTCACCCACAGCCCGATGTCGGTGCAGCCGGCGAGCAGCCGCGCGTCGGGTTTCGACTCGCGCAGCGCGGCGAAGGCATCGAGCGTGCGCGGCGCGTGGAAGCGGTCGGTACGCGGCGATCCGCCCTCGACCACCGCCGGGTTCGGCGCGGCGTATTCGAGCGGCGGGTCCGCGCTCAGGGTCTTCAGCAGAGTCACGATCGGCGCGGTGTCGAGGCGCTTGCGCGGCAGCTCGAACATGCGCTCGCCGGCGTCGACGATCGGCCGGTAGCCGGTGCAGCGGCAGAGATTGCCGGACAGCTCGTCGGCGAGCTGCTGCCGCGTCGGCCGGTCGCCGGCCTCGTTGTGCTGCTCGTACGACGCGGTCATCGTCATCACGAAACCCGGCGTGCAGAAGCCGCACTGCGAGCCGTGGCACTCGACCAGCGCCTGCTGCACGGGGTGCAGCGTGTCGCCGCCGATCGCCGACACGTCCTCGACCGTCAGCAGCGCCTTGCCGTCGAGCGTGGGCAGGAAGCGGATGCAGGCGTTCACCGGCCGCAGCGACAGGCCGCCGACGACGGTGGCCTGCGCCGCGGCCGTGCCGCTGGCGGCGCCGTGGTCGGCCAGCTCGGCGACGATCACGGTGCAGGCGCCGCAGTCGCCTTCGGCGCAGCCTTCCTTGGTGCCGGTGCAGCGCGCGTCGTCGCGCAGCCAGTCGAGCACGCTGCGCGTGACCGGCGCGCCGGCGACCTCGACGATGCGGCCGCGGTGGACGAAACGGATCGGGCGGGTGGGCATGGCGGGACCTCGGATGCGCGACGTGGGCCGAACAGTAACGCCTCGGGCGCCGCCCGATATCCGGCGCGGCGACTGAGCGCTATAAGCTGGAGCGTATGGCGCAGCGGCACGGAATCGCCAACATCGACCTCCATCTCGTGAGGGTCTTGCACACCGTGATCAGCGAACGCAGCGTCTCCCGCGCCGCCCTGCGCCTGCAGAGCACGCAGCCGATGGTCAGCGCCCAGCTGAAGCGGCTGCGCGAGCTGACCGGCGACCCGCTGCTCGTGCGCTCGGGCCAGGGCCTGGCGCCGACCGATGCCGCGCTGGCGATGCTCGAGCCCGCGGCGCGGCTGCTGCGCGAGGCCGAGCTGCTGTTCGCGCCGCAGCAGCGCGCCGGCCGCTTCGACCCGGCGAAGAGCGAGGTCGCCTTCCGCGTCGCCGCGAGCGACTACCTCGACCCGTTCTTCCTGCCCGCGGTGGTGCAGCGCATCAAGGCCGCCGCCCCGCTGGCGCAGCTCGAGATGCACCCGCTGTCGGCCGAGTTCGACTACCGGCGCAAGCTCGCCGCCGGCGAGGTCGACCTGGTGATCGGCAACTGGCTGCAGCCGCCCGAGGAACTGCACCTGGGCCGGCTGATCGACGACGAGGTCGTCTGCCTGGTCGCCGAGGACCACCCCGCGGTGCGCGCCGGCCGCAACTGGAGCATCGAGCGCTACCTGCAGAGCGAACATGTCGCGCCGATCGCGCTGCACGTCGGCGCGCCGGGCGTGATCGACCAGCACCTCGCCGCCCAGGGGCTGAAGCGCAACGTCGTCGTGCGCGCCGCGCACTTCAGCCTGATTCCGCTGATGGTCGGGCGCAGCCGGCTGGTGCTGACCACCGGGCGGCTGTTCTGCAGCCGCTATGCCGAGGCGATGAACCTGCGCATCGTGCGCTGCCCGGTGCCGTTCCCGCCGCTGTCGTACTACATGCTGTGGCACGAGCGCAGCCACGCGGCCCCGGCGCTGCGCTGGCTGCGCGAGCAGGTGCGCGACGCCGCGCAGGCGCTGCCGCCGGAGAAGCGATGAACGCACCGGAGCGCATCGCGCTGCGCGGCGACCTGCTCGACTTCGTCGACCGGCCGGCGCGCGCCGACCCCGACAGCCCGGCCGTGCGCTGGCTGCCCGACCACTGGCTGCTGATCGAGGCGGGCCGCATCGTCGGCGCACAGCCGGCGGCGCCCGGCGAAGGCTGGACGCGCATCGACCATGCCGGCCGGCTGATCCTGCCCGGCTTCGTCGACACCCATGTGCACAGCCCGCAGCTCGACGTCATCGGTTCGTGGGGCGCGCAGCTGCTCGACTGGCTCGAGACCTACACCTTCCCGTCGGAGCAGCGCTTCGCCGACCCGGGCCAGGCCGAGCGCGGGTCGAACGCGTTCTGCGACGCGCTGCTCGCGCACGGCACGACCAGCGCGGTGGTCTTCCCGACGGTGCACAAGGTGTCGGTCGATGCGCTGTTCGACGCCGCTTCGGCACGCGGCATGCGCATGATCGCCGGCAAGGTGCTGATGGACCGAAACGCGCCCGAGTCGCTGCGCGACGACGTCGACGGCGCTGAAGGCCAGTGCGAGGCGCTGATCGCGCGCTGGCACGGCCGGGGGCGGCTGGCGTACGCGGTGACGCCGCGCTTCGCGCCCACCAGCAGCGACGCCCAGCTCGCGATGGCCGGCCGGCTGCTGGCCCGCCACCCGGGGCTGTACATGCAGACGCATGTCGCCGAGAACCCGGCCGAGGTGCAGTGGGTGGCCGAGCTGTTCCCGCAGGCGCGCAGCTACCTCGACGTCTACGAGCGCTTCGGCCTGCTGAACGAGCGCGCGGTGCTCGCGCACGGCATCTGGCTCGACGACGCCGACCGCGCGCTGCTGCAGGCGCGCGGCGCGCAGATCGCGCACAGCCCGACCTCGAACCTGTTCCTCGGCAGCGGCCTGTTCGGCTGGGCTGCCGCCGAGGACGCCGGCGTCGCCATCAGCCTGGCCAGCGACGTCGGCGGCGGCACCAGCCTGTCGATGATCCGCACGATGGCCGCGGCCTACCAGATCCAGGCGCTGGCCGGCACCAAGCTCAGTGCCTGGGCGCTGCTGCACGCCGCCACCCGCGGCGCTGCGGCGGCCTTGGGCCTGCCGCACGAGATCGGCTCGTTCGAAGCCGGCGCGATGGCCGACGTGTGCGTCTGGGACTGGGCGGTCGGCCCGGTGGCGACGCGCCGGCAGCAGATCGCGACGCGGCTGCACGAGAAGGTCTTCGCCTGGATGACGCTGGCCGACGAGAGGAACCTGGTCGAGACCTGGGTCGCCGGCCGGCGGCGCTACGCCCGAGGCGGCGGCTGACGCCGCGCTGCGCGCCGTACAGAAGCACAAGAGGAGACAGACGATGGAACAAACGATCGCGGCCGCCCCGCCCGGCAACGGCCTGGCCGAGCGCCTGTTCAGGCTGCACGAACACGGCACGACGGTGCGCACCGAGCTGGTGGCCGGGCTGACCACCTTCCTGACGATGGCCTACATCATCTTCGTCAACCCGGCGATCCTCGGCGATGCCGGCATGCCGAAGGGCGCGGTCTTCGTCGCCACCTGCCTGATCGCCGCGCTCGGCACGACGATCATGGGGCTGTACGCCAACTACCCGATCGCGATGGCGCCGGGCATGGGGCTGAACGCCTACTTCGCCTACGTCGTCGTGCTCGGCATGGGCTACGAGTGGCAGGTCGCGCTCGGCGCGGTGTTCGTCTCCGGCTGCCTGTTCCTGCTCGTCACGCTGACGGGCCTGCGCGAACAGATCATCAAGGGCATCCCGCATTCGCTCAGGGTGGCGATCACGGTGGGCATCGGCATGTTCCTGGCGATCATCGCGCTGAAGAGCGCCGGCATCGTCGCTGCGTCGAAGGCCACCTACGTCACGCTCGGCGACCTGCACCAGCCGTCGGTCGTGCTGGCGGCGATCGGCTTCTTCGCCATCGTCGTGCTCGACAAGCTGCGCATTCCCGGCGCGATCCTGATCGGCATCCTCGGCGTGACGCTGCTGTCCTTCTTCTTCGGCGGCAACAGCTTCGCCGGCATCTTCTCGGCGCCGCCGTCGATCGCGCCGACCTTCCTCGCGCTCGACATCCCCGGCGCGTTCTCGGCCGGCATCCTGAACGTCGTGCTGGTGTTCTTCCTGGTCGAGCTGTTCGACGCCACCGGCACGCTGATGGGCGTGGCCAAGCGCGCCGGGCTGCTCGTGCCCGGCAAGATGGACCGCATGAACAAGGCGCTGCTCGCCGATTCGGGCGCGATCTTCGCCGGCTCGCTGCTCGGCACCTCGAGCACCACCGCCTACATCGAGAGCGCATCGGGCGTGCAGGCCGGCGGCCGCACCGGGCTGACGGCGATCGCGGTGGCGGTGCTGTTCCTGCTGTGCCTGTTCATCTCGCCGCTGGCCGGGTCGGTGCCGGCGTACGCGACCGCACCGGCGCTGTTCTTCGTCGCCTGCCTGATGCTGCGCGACCTGGTCGAGCTGGAATGGGACGACTCGACCGAGGTCATTCCGGCCGCGGTGACCGCGCTGGTGATGCCCTTCACCTACTCGATCGCCAACGGCCTGGCCTTCGGCTTCATCACCTACGCGGTGCTGAAGCTGTTCACCGGCCGCGGCCGCGAGGTCCACTACATGGTGTGGATCATCGCCGCGATCTTCCTGTACAAGTTCGCGTTCGTCGGCGGACATTGATCCCGCGCTTCGAGCCGGAACCGGAGGCCCCCCATGGCAGCAGACCTGCGACTCGAACTCATCGGCATCAGCAAGCAGTACCCGGCGGTGCGCGCCAACGACAACGTCAACCTGCAGGTGCAGCCCGGCGAGATCCACGCCGTGCTCGGCGAGAACGGCGCCGGCAAGAGCACGATGATGAAGATGATCTACGGCGCCGTGCGCCCCGACGAGGGCGAGATCCGCTGGAACGGCGAGAAGGTCGAGATCAGGAACCCGCAGCAGGCGCGCGCGCTGGGCATCAGCATGGTGTTCCAGCACTTCAGCCTGTTCGACACGCTGACCGCGGCCGAGAACGTCTGGCTGGGCCTGGACAAGAGCATGAAGCTGGCCGAGGTGACCGAGCGCATCAGCAAGGTGAGCAAGGACTACGGCCTGGACGTCGAACCCTTGAGGCCGGTGCATTCGCTGTCGGTCGGCGAGCGTCAGCGCGTCGAGATCGTGCGCGCGCTGCTCACCAGCCCGAAGCTGCTGATCCTCGACGAGCCGACCTCGGTGCTGACGCCGCAGGCGGTGCAGAAGCTGTTCGTCACGCTGCGCCAGCTCGCGAAGGACGGCTGCTCGATCCTCTACATCAGCCACAAGCTCGACGAGATCCGCGAGCTGTGCAGCAACTGCACGGTGCTGCGCGGCGGCAAGGTCACCGGCACGGTCGATCCGCGTACCGAAAGCAACGCCGGACTATCCAAGCTGATGATCGGCGCCGAGCCGCCGCAGCTGCAGCACAAGGCGTCGAAGGCGGGCAACGTGGTGCTGGCGGTCAAGGGGCTGTCGGTGCCCAAGCTGGACCAGTTCGGCACCACGCTGTCGGACATCGGCTTCGACGTGCGCGCCGGCGAGATCGTCGGCGTCGCCGGCGTCTCGGGCAACGGCCAGCAGGAGCTGATGGCCGCGCTGTCGGGCGAAGACCCGCGCGCGCCGGCCGGCTCGATCCAGCTCTTCGGCAAGGACATCGCGAAGCACTCGCCGCGACGCAGGCGCAGGGAGGGGCTGTATTTCGTGCCCGAGGAACGCCTCGGCCGCGGCGCGGTGCCGGTGATGAGCCTGGCGCAGAACACGCTGCTCACGCGCACCGAGGCGGTGAACGCGTCGGGCTGGATCAACACCTCGAAGGTCGAGCTGCTGGCGGCCAACCTGATCAGCCGCTTCAACGTCAAGGCCGGCGGCACCGGCGCGGCGGCGAAGAGCCTGTCCGGCGGCAACCTGCAGAAGTTCATCGTCGGCCGCGAGATCGACGCGAATCCGAAGCTGCTGATCGTCAGCCAGCCGACCTGGGGCGTGGACGTCGGCGCGGCCGCGCTGATCCGCGGCGAGCTGCTGAAGCTGCGCGACGCCGGCTGCGCGCTGCTGGTCGTCAGCGAGGAGCTGGACGAGCTGTTCGAGATCGCCGACCGGCTGATCGTCATCGCGCAGGGCCGGATGTCGCCGTCGATCGCCACCGCCGACGCGACCATCGAGCGCATCGGCGAATGGATGTCCGGGCTCTGGCCGAAGGGCGGCGCGGCCGCCAACCTCGACGCCGCCGCCGCGGCCCAACCGATCGGAGTGCGCCATGCTCAGGCTTGAACCCCGCCCGCAGCCGTCGAAGCTGATGTCGCTGCTGTCGCCGGTGCTCGCGCTGGCGCTGACCGCGATCCTGGCGTCGATCCTGTTCGCCGCGCTCGGCAAGGACCCGCTCCAGGGCCTGTCGATGTTCTTCGTCGAGCCGTTCTCGAACCTGCGCCAGATCACCGGCGTGGTGCTGAAGGCCACGCCGCTGATCGTGATCGCGCTCGGGCTGGCGGTGTGCTACCGGTCGAACGTCTGGAACATCGGCGCCGAGGGGCAGTTCCTGTTCGGCATCGTCGTCGGCGGCGGCATCGCGCTGTGGCTGACGACGCACGGCGTTCAGCTGCCGCAGGTCGTGGCGCTGCCGCTGGTGCTGCTCGGCGGCGTGCTCGGCGGCATGGCCTGGGCGGCGATCACCGCGCTGCTGCGCGACAAGTTCAATGCCAGCGAGATCCTCGTCAGCCTGATGCTGGTCTACGTCGCGCAGCAGCTGGTCAACTACCTGGTCTTCGGGCCGTGGAAGGATCCGGCCGGATTCAACTTCCCGCAGACGAAGAACTTCGACCCTTCGACCTTCCTGCCGCTGCTGCTGCCCGGCACCCGGCTGAACATCGGCATCGTGATCGCGCTCGCACTGGTCGCGCTGACCTGGGTCTTCATGTTCCGGCTGTTCCGCGGCTTCCAGCTGCAGGTGGGCGGGCTCGCGCCGGCGGCCGCGCGTTACGCGGGCTTCTCGGCCAGCACCTCGCTGTGGACCGCGCTGCTGGTCTCCGGCGGCCTCGCCGGCCTGGCCGGCGGCATCGAGGCGGCCGGCACCTTCCGCCAGATCACGCCGCACGTGTCGACCGGCCTGGGCTTCACCGCGATCATCGTCTGCTTCGTCGGCCGGCTGCATCCGGTGGGCATCGTCTTCGCCGGCATCCTGCTGTCGACGATGATCATCGGCGGCGAGCTGGGCCAGTCGCGCCTGGGCCTGCCGAACGCGCTGACCGGCGTGTTCCAGGGCCTGCTGCTGGTGCTGCTGCTGGCCTGCGACACGCTGATCCACTTCCGCATCCGCGTGCGTTCGGCCATCGCCCACGCCCACTGAAGGAGCCGCGCACATGGACCAACTCGCGCTGCTGATCGCCGCCACCCTGGCCTCGGGCACGCCGCTGGCGATCGCCGGCCTCGGCCTGCTGATCAACGAGAAGGCCGGGGTGCTGAACCTCGGCGCCGAAGGCATCATGCTCGTCGCCGCGATCGCCGGCTTCGCCGCGGCCTTCACCACCGGCAGCGACACCCTCGCCTTCGTCGGCGGCGCCGTCGCCGGCGGGCTGCTCGCCGCCGCCTTCGGCTACCTGGTGATCTGGCTCAACACCAACCAGTACGCCACCGGCCTGGCGGTGAGCCTGTTCGGCTACGGCTTCTCCGCCTTCGTCGGCGTCGCCTACGTCGGCCAGAAGCTGTCGGAACGCACGCCGTTCGAAGTGCCCGGCCTGGCCCAGATCCCGTTCGTCGGGCCGGCGCTGTTCCGGCACCATCCGATGGTCTACATCGCGATCGCGCTGATCGCGGCGACGATGTGGTTCCTGTACAAGAGCCGCGCCGGGCTGGTGCTGCGCGCGGTCGGCGAGTCGCCCGAGTCGGCGCATGCGCTGGGTTACAAGGTGCGCTGGATCCGGCTGATGGCGGTGGTCGCGGGCGGCGCGCTGTGCGGCGTGGCCGGCGCGTTCCTGTCGGTCGTGTACGCGCCGCTGTGGGTCGAGGGCCTGGTCGCCGGCCGCGGCTGGATCGCGCTCGCGCTGACCACCTTCGCCACCTGGCGGCCGCTGCGCGTGCTGCTCGGCGCGTACCTGTTCGGCGGCGTGACGATGGCGCAGTTCGCGCTGCAGGGCGCCGGCGTCGACATCTCGAGCCAGCTGCTGGCGATGCTGCCGTACCTGGCGACGATCGTCGTGCTGGCGATCATCAGCCGCAACCCGACCTGGATCCGCATCAACATGCCGGCCTCGCTCGGCAAGCCTTTCCACCCCGGCGCCTAGAATCCGCGCTTCGTTCCCGCCCCCACCCCGACAAGAGGAGCCTGATCGCATGAACCCGATTTCCCGCCGCGCCCTGATGGGCGCCACCGCCGCCGCCGCGGTCGCCGCGATGGTCGGCTGCGGCAAGAAGGAAGAACCCGCGCCGCAGGCGGCCGCGCCGGCATCGGCCGCGGCCTCGGCGGCCGCGGCCAAGCCCGAGCCGCTGAAGGCGGCCTGGGTCTACATCGGCCCGGTCGGCGACGCCGGCTGGACCTACGCCCACGACCAGGGCCGCAAGGCGGTCGAGGCCGAGTTCGGCGACAAGGTCAAGACCACCTTCGTCGAGAAGGTGCCCGAGAGCGCCGACGCCGAGCGCGTGCTGCGCGACCTGGCGAGCCAGGGCAACAAGCTGATCTTCACCACCAGCTTCGGCTACATGGAGCCGACGATCAAGGTCGCCGCGGAGTTCCCGGACGTCAAGTTCGAGCACGCCACCGGCTACAAGCTGGGCGACAACGTGGCCGTGTACGACACCCGCTTCTACCAGGACGCGTACCTGTCGGGCATCATCGCCGGCGCGATGACGAAGACGAACACGCTCGGCTTCGTCGGCTCGTTCCCGATCCCCGAGGTGCTGCGCAACATCAACGCCTTCACGCTCGGCGCGCAGAGCGTGAACCCGAAGGTCAAGACCAAGGTGGTCTGGATCAGCACCTGGTTCGACCCGCCGAAGGAAGCCGAAGCCGCGCAGAGCCTGATCAACGCCGGCGCCGACGTGCTGCTGCAGAACACCGACTCGTCGGCCGTGCTGCAGACCGCCGAGAAGAACGGCAAGTACGCCTTCGGCTGGGACGCCGACATGAGCGCCGTCGCGCCGAAGGCGCACCTGGCGTCGAACATGGTCTATTGGGGCCCGTACTACAAGAAGGCCGTCAAGGACGTGATGGACGGCACCTGGAAGTCCGGGCGCACGATCTGGGGCTACAAGGAAGATGCGAACGGCGTGATCAAGATCGCCGACGCGGTGCCCGAGGAGATCAAGAAGAAGGTCGCCGAGGTCAAGGACGGCTACAAGGCCGGCACGATGGATCCGTTCAAGGGCCCGATCGTCGACGCCGACGGCAAGGAGCGCCTGCCGAAGGATGCGATGCCCGACCAGGCGTGGAAGGACAAGGTCGACTTCTACGTCAAGGGCGTCGAGGGCAAGATCCCGAGCGGCAAGTAGACCGCACCCGCACCGCCGACGCCGCCGTGCGCGCCCGCGCCGGCGGCGTTTGTCCTTGCGCAGGAGCGAACCGATGGCCGAACTGCACGACTGGTGGCTGCCGGTGGCGGCGGCACACGAGCTGCGCGCCGGGCGCTGCCTGCCGGCGCGCCACTTCGACACCGCGCTGGTGCTCTGGCAGGCCGAAGGCGGCGCGCCGGCGGCGTTCGACGACCGCTGCCCGCACCGCGGCGCGAGCCTGGCGCTCGGCCGCGTCCGGGGCGACACGCTCGAGTGCGCTTACCACGGCTGGCGCCTCGCCGCCGACGCGCGCCGCCAGGGTGGCGCCGCATCCGCGCAAGCCCTGCGCGAACACCTGCAGGACCTCGTCGCCGAAGGCGTGTCCGTAGCGATCATTGATCGCCTTGAAGTGGTCGATGTCGAGCAGCGCCAGCGTCACGGGGCCATCGCGCAGCGTGTCGGCCAGGACGCGGTCGGCATGGCGCCGATTGGCAAGGCCGGTCAGCGCGTCCTCGCCGGCCTGCCGTCCAAGCTGCTCGGCCAGTTCGGCATTGCGCTTGTTGGCCTGCGCCAGCGCGTCGCGTTCGGCGATGAGGTCGCGCGTGTGGCGTTCGACCTCGCGTTCCAGGCTGGCGGCGCGCAGCCGCAACGCCCGTTCCCGGCCATGCAGGGCGAGGGCGATCAACAGCATGAGCGCGATGCCACCGCCGATGCGTACGCTGGTGCGCTGGTGCCATGCCGGCAGGACCACGATGACGAGCTCGGCGCGGTTGCCGGCGGTGGGCGCATCCGGCCATCCGGCTTCCACCTCGAAGCGATAGTCGCCTGGCGCAAGGTTGGTGTAACCGGCGCTGCGTTCGCTGTCCGCCACCTGCCAGTCAGGGTCGAAGCCGTGCATGCGGTAGCGCAGCTGCAGGCGACCCGGTGCGGTAAAGCTGATGCCACCGAAGCGCAGCTGCAACCGGCGCTGGCCATCGCCAACCGTCACGGACTGGGTGATGTCGGTCTCGGCGCCATCGATCAGCACCGCCTCGATGGTTGCGCGCGGTGGCGGAGCCGGGGCATCGACCATTGGCGAGCCGGGATCGACGAAACCGACTCCGCCGGCCGTGGCGAACCACAGTCGGCCGTTGCCGTCGCGCACGGCGGAGGGTTGCGAGCCACCATTCATCTGGTTCGACGGCAGTCCATCGGCGCGCCCGAACTGGCGTCCGGCCACGCGTGGACGACGGCCTTCCAGCACCTCCAGCAATTCCTGCGGGTCCAGCCGCAGGACGCCTCGGTTGCTGGTGAGCCAGAAGCGCCCGCCCGCATCCTCGACCAGCGCGAACACCGCATCGTCGAGCAGCCCCTGGCGGCGGTCGAGCATGTCGAAGCGGCCGTCGCGCCACAGCCCGACGCCACCGTCGCTGCAGACCCACAGCCGGCCGAGGCGGTCGTGCAGGAAGCCGAACACGGAGCGCGCCATGCCATCGGCAAAGGGCGCACGGTGCAGCCCATCGCGGTCCAGACGCGTCGCGCCCATCGAGGTGCCGATCCACAGCGTGCCTGCACGGTCGCGCATCAGCGCAGTGACGAAATCGCCCTCCAGCCCGTCGCTGCGGCGATAGTTGCGGCAAGCCTGCGCCCTGCAGTGCGAAAGACCCAGCGTGCTTCCCCACCAGACTCCGCCGTCGTCGTCGACCAGGATGGCGCGCACCTGCGGCGAGCCCAGGTCGGCGGGCGCGCGCCGGCTGCGCAACTGCTGTCCGTCCCATTCCCAACCGCCATCGGCGCTGGAACCGATGGCGAGCAGTCCGTTGCTTCCCTGCGCGAGCGAGAGCACCGATGCCTGCCCCAGTGGTTCGAGCCAGTCCGGCCGGCGTTGCACGCGCCCCTGGCGAATGAGGTCGATGCCCGCCGGACCACCGACCAGCAGCGTGCCATCCGCCAGCGGCAGCAGGGTGCGAACGAAGGGATCGGCCAGGCCCTGGTGCCCGGTCACCGCACCGAAGGCCG